>JBOIEG010000438.1:0-5215 GCA_050740915.1 Gammaproteobacteria bacterium
CCCTTCGGTGCTTTGCTCTCTCATGGCGGTGTGCTCCTTCTTCTCGGGCTCGCGAGCCCGGCTGATTGGTTGATAAACAAAAGGGTACACCGCCTTCACTTTTACACACCCTTCGATGGTACCTCGACGGCCCGCATACGACGACCACTACCACCAACGCAGCGCTTCCCATGCGTGCGAGTAAGCCAGAAATCATGGGCTAGATTATGGGCTAAGCCCAGGCCGCGACAAAGCAAGCACCGTTGTGGACCCTGTTGCGCGCCATCCGGTTTTCCGTTACAAAGCAGTAGCCAGTCAACCTTATGCTCATGGAACACGCGGGTTTTTCCCTCCCCTCGTAGGGGGAGGGTGAGGGTGGGGGTTAGGTGTCGAACCCAAAGGCCGACCCCATCCTAGCCTTCCCCCTTCCAGTGGGAAGGAACCCCAGCGGCGCCCATCTGATTCATATTGGCTGGCTACTGGTGCTCTACCCCATATGACGGAAAGTGATAATGAACCACAGTCGACCGAGCGCGCGCAATTTTATTCGGGATATCATCGATGCGGATCTCGCGGCTGGGAAGCACGGGGGCATGGTGGTTACCCGTTTTCCGCCCGAGCCCAATGGCCACTTGCACATCGGCCACGCTAAATCGATCTGCTTGAATTTTGGGATCGCCCGCGATTACCAAGGCGTTTGCCATTTGCGCTTCGATGACACCAACCCGACGAAAGAAAGCCTTGAATACGTAGAGGCGATAAAACGCGACGTCCGGTGGTTGGGTTTTGACTGGGGGAACAACCTATACCACGCCTCGGACTACTTTGAGCGTCTTTATGAGTACGCTCTCGAGCTGATCCGATCCGGCAAGGCCTATGTGGACAGCCTGAACGCGGAGCAGATCCACGAATACCGCGGCACCCTGAGCGAACCCGGCCAAAACAGCCCTTACCGCGATCGCTCCATCGAAGAGAATCTGGATCTGTTCCGGCAAATGCGAGCGGGGCGCTTCAAGGAAGGGGAATACGTTCTGCGGGCGAAGATCGATATGAGCTCACCGAATCTCAATATGCGCGATCCCGTGATTTACCGCATCAAGCACGTGCCCCATCAAATGACGGCCAGTCAGTGGTGCATCTATCCGATGTACGATTACACGCACTGTCTCTCGGACGCCATCGAAGGGATCACGCACTCGCTATGCACCCTCGAGTTTGAGGATCACAGGCCTCTGTACGACTGGGTGCTCGATAATCTCGAGGTGCCGTGTCATCCCCAGCAGATCGAGTTTGCGCGCTTGAATCTGGACTATACCGTGATCAGCAAGCGCAAGCTCAACCTGCTGGTGGAAGGCGGTTACGTCAGCGGCTGGGACGATCCCCGCCTGCCCACCCTAAGCGGCCTGCGCCGGCGCGGCTATACCCCTGAGGCGATACAGGATTTCTGTGAACGCATCGGTCTGACCAAGAAGGACACGATGATCGAGGTGGGTTCGCTCGAGAACCGCGCGCGCGAGGACTTGGAAAACAAAGCGCCGCGCGCCTTCGCCGTATTACGACCGCTGCGGGTGGTGATCGAAAACTATCCCGAGAAACAAAGCGCAGAGTTGGATGCCCCTAACCATCCGAATCGGCCTGAGATGGGTAGCCGCAAGATGCCTTTCAGCCGGGTGCTCTACATCGAGCGATCGGATTTCATGGAACAGCCGCCGAAAGATTTCTATCGCCTCGCTCCAGACCGAGAAGTTCGTTTGCGCTACGCCTATGTCATCCAGTGCCAGCGAGTGATCAAAGATGATGGCGGCAATGTGGTGGAGCTCCGTTGCACGTACGATCCCGATACCAAAAGCGGCAGCGCCAAAACCGCCCGCAAGGTGAAAGGAACGATTCATTGGGTATGCGCACAACAATCCATCCCTGCCGAAGTGCGCTTATACGAGCGGCTGTTCGTCATTCCTGATCCCGACCAAAGCGGTGAGTTCCTCAAGAACCTCAATCCCGCTTCCGTCGAAATCTTAATGCAAGCTCGTGTGGAGCCTAGCCTTCTCGCTGCCCCCATGGAAAGCCGTTATCAGTTCGAGCGGCAGGGTTACTTCTATCTTGACCCGATCGACTCTACAGAAGCCCGTCCGGTATTCAACCGCACGGTCACCTTGCGCGACTCTTGGGCTAAACGGCTTGGCGTATAATCGCCCGCGCTTCGGAGAAGTGCGCTTGATCCGCGCACAACGGTCGTCGCCAACGCCCAGTGGGTTGCGCCCTGTGGATCGATCTGGGTTTGACTCCGCACGCTAAAGGCGCTCCTCGATACGCCCATGCCCAACCATCATCGTAACTATCACCTTTTTCGTATCTAACCTCGTTCCTCTTCCAGCAGTGGAACTCCGTAATCGAGTAGAATTTTTTTGATCTCGTTCTTATGTTTGGCGATAAGCTCAGTTATCTGTTTTTTCCACGCCTTCTCGCCGTGGCGCACGGCCATCACGATACGATAGTCAAACTTTATCCCCGGCTCCGATTTCATGGGGATGACCACGATCTCCTTATCCTTAGTCCGCTTGGCGAAATAGCCGGCAATCGGCCCCCATACGAAGGTTAAGTTAATCTTGTCCTGGGTCAGGTCTTGTTCGATTATTTGCCCGGGATAAGCTAGGGCGTCCCCACTCATGATGGGATAAGGCGTCATAGATCTCATCAGGCCGTGTCGTGCAAGCCAAAACGCAGCAGGACTCTGTTCAAACAAGCCTATTCTGAGCTTATCCTTGCGTTGGGGCGGAAGGTCGAGTAGATCTTGCTGGGATTGGACGTCATCCCAACCCCTCCCTTTAACGTAAACCATAGCCCAAGCCGAATGAAAATAAGGTTTCGTCGTGGCCGCCAATTCAAAACCTTCAACCACTCCCATCACGATATCGCACTTGTAAGAGCCATCAGGCGTATCGTTGTTTCGCAACGTATTGCGAATAAAGCCTATTCGCTGCGGAAACCATTCGAACGCCAGCGGCAATCCCAAGTCATCTGCGAAGATCTTTGCGATCTTATTTTCGTACCCTTGCAGATTCTTGGTTGAACTGGGAAGACTGTGTGGGTCCGCACAAACCTTAAATGAATTTCGTTCCCCTGCCTGAGCCAGAGAAACGCTCAGAGCGGAAACCACCAATAGCCACATCATAATTGTTGAGCACTTGCACATCGGATCGTCTTTTCGCTTCCCTCTCGCGTACGATTGTATAATCGAACGGCCCAAGCTGGCTATTATGCTGAGATCGGCGTAGCGCTTGCTCAAAATCAAAACGGCGGGTCAGCAAGCCTCTGCTATAATCATGTGTTACTAAAAGGGCAGATCGAGAAATTCGAGGTGCCCCTGCGGTACAGGAGGTAGCGTCATGTTGCAATCGCGTAAGTGCTTGGAGCATGAAGAAAAGACAAAATCGCACCTGGTTTCGAGAGAAAAATGTGGCAGGAAGGCCATGTTTCCAAGTGCCCTAAAAGTGCTTTCGATCTATCGCTATGGAAGAAAAACGGCAAGACCAAGCCCATGAGCAACCATGGGAGAAAGACCTTATCGGACGGATAGCGCTGGCGGCCCTCGAAGAGCAGAAGCGCGCAAGGCGCTGGAACGTGGTTTTTAAGTTGCTGCTTTTTATTTACCTATTTATATTGCTTGGGATCTATCTGTCCTCCGATCTGGCGGGCGCCAAACTGTCGAGGGATAAGCATACGGCCTTGGTCGATATCGAAGGCGCGATCATGTCAAATTCCCCCGCTAGCGCGGACACCGTAGTGGCTGGGCTGCGCGCGGCGTTTGAGGACACAAATACCAAGGCCGTTATATTGCGAATTAACAGCCCCGGCGGCAGCCCGGTGCAAGCAGGATATATCAGCGACGAAATCTATCGACTGCGCAAGAAATACCCGGACATTCGCCTGTATGCGGTAATTACCGATCTTTGTGCATCGGGCGGCTATTATGTTGCGTCTGTTGCAGACTCGATTTACGCCGATAAGGCAAGTTTGGTGGGATCGATCGGAGCGGTCTATGAGGGCTTTGGCTTCAGCGGAACCTTAGAGAAGCTCGGGGTCGAGCGTCGTTTGGTGGCAGCCGGTGAGCACAAGGGTTTTCTTGATCCCTTTCGGCCCCTGGACGACGATGGAAAAGCCCATGTACAGGGCCTTCTCGCCCGCATTCATCAACAATTCATCAACACCGTAAAAAAAGGCAGAGGAGATAAGCTTAAGCGCGACGCGGAGCTTTTTAATGGACTGATCTGGACCGGCGAACAGAGCCTAGAGTTAGGTTTGATCGATGGATTGGGGAGCAGCGGCTATATCGCGCGGGAAATCGTGGGAGAGGAAAAAATCGTCGATTTCACCCGGCGTGAAGACTACTTCGAACGTTTTGCCCGGCGATTTAAAACCTCGCTATTGGAATAGCAGATCCCGCTCCCAAATCCTACCGGAGGGCATCGCTCGCGAATGGAGAGACTCCTTCCGCTTCTAGCATGGCGAGCAAGCGAATGAGAGGCAGACCGATCAGCGCGCTAGGGTCATCTCCCTGCATTCGTTCGACCAGCGCGATCCCAAGTCCTTCGGAACGGAAGCTGCCGGCACAGCCCAGGGGATTTTCCCTTTCGAGATAGCGCTCAATCACCGTATCCGTCAACGGCCGAAAGAATACCGAAAAGGACACTTGTTGCTCCTGGGACCGAGCCGTGTTGGTATTGAGAAGGCATAAGCCAGTTACAAAATCCACTCGTTGGTCGCTGACTTGGCGCAGTTGCCGGCGCGCTGCTTGGAGGTTTTCTGGCTTTCCAAGAACACGAAGTTTGGTCACAGCGACTTGGTCTGCCCCTATGATCAAGGCATCGGAATATTGATCCACCAGAGCTTGTGCTTTGGAGCGGGCCAGTCGTGCAACCAACTCCTTGGGGGGCTCTCGGGGGAAGGGTGTTTCGTCAACCTCAGGCGCCTTGGCGACAAAGGGTAGCCGAAGCCTTTTGAGCAGCTCCGCTCGGGAGGGTGAGGAGGAAGCTAATATCAGCTGCACGGCCTACGGTCTATCATGTGTGGGGGAGAAAGGAAACATACTATGGAAAAGAAATAAAAAATCTAGGAGCCTGTCGGACTTAGGTTGAACACCAAAGCCATAACGTACGTGTTGAGCGCCAAAATCGAGGTTCGGGTGGTCATCAAGGCAATCGACTCCGTGAGTTGATGATGGACAGACTCTTCTCGG
>JBOIEG010000439.1:0-2495 GCA_050740915.1 Gammaproteobacteria bacterium
TCCATATATCCACAGCCAGAGCCTGTAGGACTTGCGTCAGAATCGTTGTTTTCCTCAGACGCCCTTAACTCCATGGGGTCTATCAAGTAGAAAACTACCCACAAATTTTGCTGAGGAGCCAAAAAAATCAGCCCAGAGGCTCTGATGTGTAACAAGAAGTGGGTTTTTCTACAACCTCGTTAGGGTGCGGGCAAAGCATTGCAACGGTTTCCCATCGAGCCGATGACCACAAAGCCCTGCCGACCGTCGTCCCCTTCGATAAGTGCCGTGGCCTCGGAAGCGCTCTCGCCCTCCCTGGCTCGCAGAGTGGCGATCCCGAGCGCCGTCGACTACCGTTTAGCGCATGGGCTTCGGTCTCCTGCGCCGTTGGGTTCTCCTTGGCCGGTCGGGCCTGTGGCTTCGCCGAGCCTCGGTGGCATCGGACAGGCCCACGCCCCAACCATGCGCTGCAGCCGACGCCGTGGAACGCCCTCGCTTTTCCAAGCCCTCTTGCCCGGCGCGGCTGATCTTGTTTCGTTATGCATTTCACTTCAGGAGATAGAATTGACACGTCCTACTGACACTGATCGTCTGCTTTGGCTCCTCCAGGAACAAGGAGGTACCTCGAATCAACAGATTCGATCCACGCTCAACCTGACCGATAAGCGCTATGGTGAACTGAAGGAACGGTTGATTGCAGACGAGTTCATCGAAAAGTACCGCTGTCGCGGCGGTGGTATCCGCCTTACCGCGAAAGGCGCGCGAATTGACGCATTGTCGGGTAACGTTTCTGCAGTCGCGAACGAGAAAGCGCTATATCCCTATTTCGTTAACGCTCTTGCAGCAGAGGCCAAAGAGAATGAGGAAGTCGCTGTCGTCTTCGATACCAGTGCGCTTCGCAAACGTGGAAAGTGGTCGAATCCTGACGTAACGCGTGTTGCCATTCGGCACTTTCCGATTCTTCGAACTCACAAAATCATTCTCTCAACCTTTGAAATAAAGCAGTGGGGTCGTTGGAATGCTGAGGTCATCTACGAGGCTGCATCCCAAAGGCGGTTCGCCCACGAGGCATATGTAGTTTTGGAGTGGGCAAAGGACGTTCCTATCGAAGGGCTTGAGAACCTCAATGCCATTTGCGGGAGGTTCGGAGTAGGGCTCATGACAATGCAGCCGCACTACAACTCCTTCCGGCATATCATCCATCTCGAAGCCGAACCTCACAACCCGCCAGATGACAATGTAGAAGAGTTTCTGGGTTATGTGTTTGAGAAGCGTGCGGAGAACGAAACCGCCTACAATTCCTTGTGGGAATCGATAAATGCATAACCCTGCGCTCAACCGGCCTGCGCGAAGCGCCGCGCAGGCCGGTTAGCTCCACGTTATGCGGCTATATGAGTGACTCGTTCCAGCGCCAGAGACGAAACGTGTTCGTGGCCAGCACGATATTGCTGGCATTGTGCCTTGGCGGGGTGGAGATCAAAGATCTGACTTTCGCCGGAATGACATTTGGCGCTTTTAAGAAGCCGGAAGTATTTCTGCTTGGTCTCTGGATATCGTTCGGTTACTTCGTCTACCGCTACTTCGTCTACTTCATCGAAGAATCCGTAGGCGCGCTTTCACACACGTGGACTAAGGAGCTTGAAGCGGCGGTAAATCCACGAATAGAGCAGATAGTTCGGCAGAGTTACGCCGAACCAAATGAGGCTTGCCGCTTTAGCTACAGCTTCCTTCGCCGTGATGGGTTCGTATACAAAGGTCAGGCGCCGCTACCGATGGATGGCTCGAATGCCGTCACGGAGATAAAAGACATAGCCCCTGCCAATTGCACGGCGCTCCATCCTCGCATGGGAGCTTAAAGGCGCTCTGAAAGTGCTGTTGTTGACGCCAGTCGTAACGGAGCATTTGCTTCCGTTTCTATTGGCCGGAGTCACGCTTGTATATTGTGGCTTTATGACTGATTGGGGTGGGAGCTTCAGTGCGCTATCCGCCTAACCAATAAGGATTGAGACGACCTGCAAGGTCGTTTCAATCCACTGTTCAAGAAGCCCGGGGTCGAGCTGTGTGGTACTTAAATAAAGAGGGGAATGCTTGCGGAAGCGTGAAGGGCGTGGTGACGATTGGGGCTGAGGTGCGGCGTAGGTCCGAAAGGACAGCGGTTGCTGATGGGTTTTGGGTATTGTTTTTCGGTTTAGGTCACGGTACTGGAAACCTCCAGCGGGGTCTTATTTGAACAGCAGGCAAAGGGGTCCTTTTCCCGGGGAAAACACCGAGCGAAAAGCGCCTGCGCTGCCGAGGCGGCGATGGTTTACCGAGGGGTTGGGCATGCACGTGAGCCAGGGGGCCCGGCACTCCTCGATATGCTTAGACGACGGTGGGTGCGCATGGAGCGCTAGTGTAGTGTCCCTTAAATAACTTTACAGTTAAGCCGCCTTCTTTTTCCCTCGAGGCAGGGTGGATCCGGGCTTGATCTGCTCCATCTTGACCCGCGCCCGCTCGATCTTCTGTGTCCTTCCGGT
>JBOIEG010000440.1:0-2704 GCA_050740915.1 Gammaproteobacteria bacterium
GACCTCAATCCCATCGAACGGGTCTGGAAGCTTGCGCGCCGTTTGGGCCACCCACAATCGGCACTTCCCAACCCTCGACGACATCATGAATGCCGTGTCCGAGCGCTTCAGACTCTGGGCAAGGCCAAATAAACAATTGGCACGACTATGCGCCGTTATTTAAGTCGCTATGTATAGTTGGGCTGTACGACAGCATGCTTCAGCTCATTTACAACTATGATAGGAGATTAAAATGCCTACTAAAAACCTGTTGCAGGTGGATCGTTGTACAATAAAGCGAATTGGTCTGTTATTGGCTTTTGCGCTGTTTTTCCCTCTGCCGCTTCGTCGAATCAGAATTTTGACTTCGATAACGGAAATGCCCCTTTTGAAGTGATCCTCCCGACAGCGAACCCGGTCATCCTAGAGGCGATATCGCCCATGGCAAGCGATCCTTCGTTAATATTCCGTGGGACGACGGTTGTCACAAATGGATGGTTTGATGCCATCGCGCCCTATACCATCCTACCGCGGTGGGTGTCTACTCGAGGTTCACAGAGCGCCAGACTGACAACACCAATAGAAATAAGAACATTGCGATCTTTTATGCGTCCTACCGGACCCTCAACAGTCTTTTGCCAAACCACAAGGAGGTCTGGGACAAGATGTTGGAGTCTGTCGGCCTCGACCCGAGCGATAACTCCGAGGATCCGAATACGCTAATTGGTATCGGCAACATTGCAGGTAATTCAGTCGTCGTCAACAGAGAGCACGATGGCATGAATCAATTGGGTGACGAAGGCGGGCGTACTTATAATCGAGAACCTTAAGCCGACTATCTTGGTTACAAACCCGTCAACACGGCCTATCGTCTGATTAACCCTTCACGGTGGCAACCAAATATCGTCACCGCGGGCAATGGTATCTTCCAAGTACAACAATTCGTAACGCCACAACTGCGCGTGACGCGACCGTATTCCTACGAGGCTCCCGGCGACTTTCGTACCCCATTCCCTCAGGACAGCCAGGTGCAGAACATCCGGGCGTATAAACGGCAGGCAGACGAGGTGCTAGCCGTATCGGCGGCATTGACGGATGAGCAAAAGATGATGGCCGAGCTATTCGACAACAAATTTGCCAGTGTCCTCGCCTCCGTTGCATTTACTGTACAACAGAAGAAGTTGAGCTTGGACGATTCCGTCCACCTGGAGTTTCTCACCAATATGGCCTCATTTGACACTGCCATCGCAGTATGGAACGAGAAGCATCGCTACGATGCCGTTCGACCATTCAGCGCAATTCGTTTTCTGTATGGAAATCGCCCGGTGACCGCATGGGGCGGTCCCGGCAAGGGAACGGTTAATGACATCCCGGCAAACGAATGGCGAAGTTATCTGAATGTCGGTAATCATCCGGAGTATCCTTCTGGCTCGGCGAGCTTCTGCTCTGCACACGCCCAGGTGATCCGCAGGTTTTTTAATTCGGACGACCTCGGATTCTCGCTGTCAGTCGCCAAAGGCTCTTCTAAGGTTGAACCGGGCGTCACGCCTGCGAGCGACATTGTTCTGACTTGGAGCACTTGGACGGAGTTCGAAGAGAACTGTGGTCTCAGCCGACTGTGGGGCGGTGTACATTTTATACCATCGATCCCAGCCGGGCACGATTTGGGCCGTACCATAGGTGCTGTCGCCTACGAGTTTGTGCGGAATCACATTGACGGTGACGTTCACTGATTTCGATAAGCCAACCAGGTTGTAGTGCGGCAGCGAATTGCGCAGTAGATCCACAAACAAATAGAGAGCATCGACATTCACGTGCCTTGCCCAGTCAAGCGAGCAAATCCTAGTTCCAAGCAGCGGCAAGTGCCGGAATATATGCCCAACAATTGCATCAACTCGGGCTGCCAAACCCGCCGCTTCGCTCTGGGCTTGGCAGCCGGTTATGCACAACGTTGCACATAGCACGCTTGCGCGCGCTGGCCATAGCCTCCGCCGCCCTGCCGTTTAAGGCTCTAATCGGCCGCGAGAGACAGGATTTCCTGACGATGGACAATCTCGACACCGATCGCTTCAATCGGGTGCTGTGGGAAGAGCTGATGGGTCCGGATGTCCCGTACCCGACGCATCGCCACGGCCGGCAGCTGTCCAGAAACCGCAAAGCGCTCCTCGGGGAATAGAGATTCTAAAAAGGCCTTTTTTTCAAAAGTGAAGATACGACTGGACCTGTTAGCTGTCGAATCCTGGGTCCAGGATCGGGGAATTTTCGGGCCATTCATTGGCCCGAGGCGGCCTTATAACCGCTTCGAGAGGGACGCTCCTTGATCGGCGCTTCCCTCACGCGATACTAATATGCACTGAGGTATATTTGAATCAGGGGGAAAGGGCCCCCAGAAGGAGGGGATATGAATATGCGCCAACACTGCTCTGCTCAATTATCCGCTGTCCTCATCAGCGGCTCTCTCATCGCAGAGCCTGCCCATGCAGACGCCCAGTTGACGAAGTTCCGCAGCTGCACCTTTGTACAGGCCAAAATCAAACAGGGCTTTCACATCGCGCCGGTGCCGCTCGACCTGGAGGGCAAGACCCGAAAATTAGTGGGATGGGTGTAGATCCGGTATTGAATTGAAAAGCAATAAGCTACGCGATTTCTGAAGGTGATACATGACACTTTTGTAGGTAGGAAGGGGCAGGCTATCTCTGGGATAATGTGAGTTAGCGAATCCAAA
>JBOIEG010000441.1:0-4381 GCA_050740915.1 Gammaproteobacteria bacterium
TCGATGGAAGGCTCTGCAAGCTACGCAGGGCCATCGACCAAGCTATCGCGTTTCTCGGCGCTAACGCTCAGCGCGCACACCCCGCACGCGACACCCAAACCGGACGCCTGCAACTGGGCTTAGAACTCGTTTTCGGTGGGCCTTAAGTACCTAACCTATGATGCGCCATTATTTAAGTCGCTATGTATAATAACCGAGGCGACAACCACATTGACAATTTCCGGACCGAATGTGGCGTTTGCGATGCCTCTTTTTGAGAGGAACGCAACAATTGCGTTGCACCACTTTCGATGATGCGCTTCAAAGGATTGAGCGTCCGTGTCAATTGACGCTGGGTCACTGAGGTAAGCGCGGACGTCAGTTGACTCTAGTGCGTCTCGCAAATTCTCGACCGACGTAAATGCGCGCTGCGCGGCACGGGCACCTGCCCAGACAGCAAAGCGATGACGGTGTTCAAAATGGTCGTAGGGCATGCTTGTTCCGAATCGGTAGCGCTCTAACGTCGTTTTAACCGGCGCGGGCCACGAACGCAAAATATTGCGCAGTCGTCACACCGAGTCCAGTTGAAAACATAGTTAGAGTTCTTCGTTTTCTGGCGTATTTGGAAAAGCCGCTAATAGCTCTTTCTTTTCTTTTGTAAGCTTCTTGATCGTTTCTGGTGTTACACAACCGTTCGACATTTCTTCTAGTAGGCGCGCGTTAAAGATGACGTAAGCCGAAACTGGGGCAACGTGACCACCACCAGCTTCCTTCGCCAAGGTTAGGTCAGTTTGGTATTCGTTCAATCCGAGGTCCGCGGCTATTTTCATACGCTCTCGTTTAGTTTGGTAATGTTGTTGGATCACCAAGCCAATTAACGAAGCGCCAGCGCCTACCAAAGCTCCCAGAAACCCGCAATTGCTGCTTCCATGAACGATCCTTTTGAACTCTAACGCTGGTGGTGACCGGCGCCGGCCCCTCACTGGACCGCGCAGCGCGGCCGCCTTTTCCTCGGCGTCCGGTCGACCACCTGGTCATGCGACAGTTGGTTCATATGCAATCAAGCACACTCGTAAGCTGGTGCCTGGGTTGGCCGATTGCCGCCACGGCATTCCGGACACCACGATTGGATGATTTCGCGACCGTCGCTCATATCGCGCATTCCGAAGGTGTCCTCTCGGTAAAACACGTGATGACCAGCACGTCCTGAACATTCAGGGCAACTCTTGAGTCGTCCGGTTGCCGTCGTCATCACGATCCCTTCGCGGATCGGCTCACCGCAGCTGCATCTGTTCATACAACATTCTCCCGGTTTTCATCTGGCGCATAACGCCAGCGCTCAGGGGCGGGCCGAGCCCGTAGGGCGAGGACCGTCCCCTGGAGCGCCTTGTTTGGGCAGCGACGGGCTGCATTGGCGCTACGGCGTTGCTGTTGAGCAGGGCAGGCACGATTTCGTAGGACAGGACTTCAACAAACTTGTCTTCCTTCCAGTTCTTGAACGCAGCGCGATCGTCAATGGCGTCGTGCACATTGCCCTGCGAATCCACATAACGAGTGAGCAACAGCTGCTCTTCAGTTTCCTGTTTTGCTGTTCGCTTAAGCCAGAAACAGTCGAGCTCTCCTACCCATTAGTTGTCCGGGCCTTGAACAAAGCGTAGACCGAGGCGAAGAACGCAACCGAAGACTTCAAACACGACATTTAAGTTGTTCTTCTTCGTGAGGGTGAGCCCCAGCGGCCCCTTCGATTGCCAGGCGACTTCAAGACGACCAGCTAATGCGGCGAATCCTTCAGCGTAGGCGTTGAAGCGATTTCTAATGTTGTTGATCTCAGTTACAACCAACCTGTTCATTGCACCCCCCTTTTCGACGCCCAACGCTTGCCGTGACCGGCGCCGGCTACGAAAACCACCGCGTAGCGCCGCCGCGCTGATCCCGGCGTCCGGTCGACGGCATTGTTTGGCGTCATTCCGTTAAACAGCAGGATCGGTGCCCCGACTTGAATGCCACACCGATAAGATTTCGAGGCGATTTCGGCGCACACGGTAGTAAACCCAGTATCGGATTCGATCAAGGTGCAATCGCCGCACGTCCGGTAAACTCGCTTCCTTGACGCGAACTCCGATGTCCGGTTGCATGAGCAGAAGGTTGAGAGAAGCCTGTAGGTCTTGGCGCACCGCGCCTGGCGCCGCTGGTCTGTTGCTTGCCCACCACTGCACAACGCACTCAATCTCGCGAGCCGCACGTCGCGAGACGAAAATTTCAAGCGGCATTCCTATTCGTAGCGACGCAAACGAACAAACAACTCGTCGCCCGGGATCATTTCTCCCCGATCGGCTTCTGCGATGCCAACCTCGAGTTCGGCTAGCTCTTCGGGGGAGAGATGAACTTCGTCTTCACGCTCTCGTGTGAGAATGAAGACGTCAGTTCCATCTTTGAACTCCGGATCGTCCACGATAATCGTGCCGTTGACTACGGTGCCTGTGGCGACTCTCATGACTAAATGATACTCCGTATGAGCACGGGATGGACAACTGACGCCATTGCTTGGCGTCAAAACTAAAACCGGAACTGCTCTAGGCGCCGCTTAAGTTTCACCGCCGCTTGCCGCTAGGCCTCAGGTCCCTAAGGCTTTTTAGATCTCACGGCTCCCAAACTTTGGCTTTGCGAAGCCGAACCATGAACAGTTACTTCTGAAGTATAGACGTGCCAGAGACGGGGCGCTGCGATGAGATCTTCGTTCAAGCACAACATCTGCCGCCTTATCTGAAAATCGCAGGATGGGTTTCGTTTAGTTAGGTCAAGGTACGCGCCAACTGACTGCTGGCGCGTTCGAGACGTTCGATTAAAACGCGTTGGAATGCCTTATTTAGCCGAAGCTGGCAAGGCAAGGAGGCCCATTCGTTATACGGCCGGGCGATTTTCATCAACGAGAGCTTGCTGGCTGCAACCACGGTTGCTGAGCGTTTATTGCGCGCGAGATAACCCATTTCGCCGAAAATTTCTCCCTCGGACAGCATCGCTATCTCCTTGCCGTCTTTTCGTACCCAGGCGTGGCCGGACACGGCGATATAGAACGCCCCTGCTCCATCGCCCTGCTTCACGACTTCCGCGCCAAACGGGTGGGTTTCCCAATCGCTCGCGCGAATGACTTCAGAGACCTCCGAGTCGGAAAATCCCCGAAAAAATCCAAATTGCGCACGGCGCGAAACTTCTCTTCCTGCGACAGGTTGGCGAAAGGCTCATCCAAGGCTTCTAAGACCGCGGTGAGATCCGCCGCCGTCTCAGCACCGCTTTGGTAGCGCCGCGTTAAATCTTTGGCCAGGGCCCGTCGCACGATCGCACCGAGTTTTTCTGGGACCTCAAGGCGAAGCTCGGGAAGGGGTTTGGGTTCCTTGTTCAGGATGTTGGAAATAACCGCATGGATGGCGGAAGCCTTGAAGGCTTGTACCCCACTCAGCAACTCGTACATCACGACTCCCAGTGAAAACAGATCGGTCTGATGGGTTAGGGTTTCATTGCGCGCCTGTTCCGGCGACATATACATGGGCGACCCAAACCACCCTATGACCTGCGTCTGCTCGCTGTGCGTGCGCTGCGCGATCCCAAAATCACCGATTTTTACTTGACCTTCCTTGGTTAACATGATGTTGGCCGGTTTAATATCCCTGTGTGTTACCCCATGGCGGTGGGCGTAATCCAAGGCTTTAGCACACGCGATCATATGCCCTAAAACGGTAGCGATGGGCAACAGCCGATCGTGAGCACAAAACGACCTAAGCGTGTCGACATCCTCGATATACTCCATGGCAATATAGGGCTGTCCATCGGCTTCCCCAGCGTCGTACACCCGGAGAATATTAGGGTGATCGAGTGCCCCCGCCGACTGGGCTTCGTTAAAAATAATCGCTTGGCCTGTTTTTTTCCGGCCGTGTTCTCCAGATCCTCTGTCTCTTCGTATCGTTGGACCTTGATCGCTACCCTGCGGTCGACGAAGGGGTCGTGGCCGATGTAGGCGATTCCCATCGCCCCCTTTCCAGCGGTTCCGATCACATCGTACTTGCCGATCTTTTTCGGTTGCCTAGTCAAGAGCTGAAATCCCCGAGCGCCTGGGTCGGTTCCATCCCTTGGGCGAAATCCACCCCAATGCTTCTTACCACCGCAAGCAGCGCCTCATCGCGCACGCCTTTCGCGATAGTGCGCTTTCCGATCATGTGGCCGATGCCATTGATGGACTGCGCCAGCGCCTTATCGTCGGGATTTTGGATCAGCCCTTGCACTAGGAGCCTGTCGGACTTAGGTTGAACACCAAAGCCATAACGTGCGTGTTGAGCGCCAAAATCGAGGTTCGGGTGGTCATCAAGGCAATCGACTCCGTGAGTTGATGATGGACAGACTCTTCTCG
>JBOIEG010000442.1:0-1032 GCA_050740915.1 Gammaproteobacteria bacterium
TTTCGTTCGTCGCTCCCTCGACTCCTCCACAGACGCAACACTCGATACGGGTGGGTGGCTAGCCCTTACCCGACAGGGACTCTCACCCTGCAAGATGCGCCGAGCTTTTCCCAGCGCGATAACGCCCAAGCTCAGCCGACGCGCTTTTCGGCGGTTGGCTGGAACCGCTTGTTAGGCAGTTGGCAGTGGACTATCTCTGTGGAATATCCGGCGTACCATTGACATATGGCTTCAGCGCAGCGTACATGGCAAAGGTAAGGGCGTGGAAACTTCATGTTCTTCACCCAGACGCACTACCACTCCGATCATGTCTTCCAATTCCAGTGGTTTGCCCGCTTCCAGGTCATAGTACATGGACGGTCGCATCATTGGATTTATGCCAGCAACTATGCCTCGGCTCTGATCCAAAAAATTGTCAGGCATGGCGACCCCACTTGCCCTTGCGACTGCAAGGCCTTCCTCCATTGCGCCCCAAAATAGGGCAGAAGTTTCAGGACAGGATATGATAGGTGCACCAGGCAGTCTCGTCACACAGCACACAGCAGTATAAGCGCTGACGCCAAGGAGCTTACCCCACATGGCAACGTGAATGTCAGGTGGGATCTCGACTGCCACTTCGGCTCGCTCGAAGGTCTTGAGCAGTTGCTCGGTGCGAGGACTCAGTTCTCCATCCCACTCGCCCAGGTAGGCTTTATGATCCCATATTTCGTTGATGATCCCAGGCGACTCAATCTTAGAGGAGACGTACGTTGTGCCGCCGATAACATGCTCCTTCCCTACAACGCGCCCGATTCGCTCTGGGCTCTCGATCCCGTTCTGCAGCGGCAAGACCACGGTTTCCCGGCCGATAAGGGGACGAATCAGTCCTGCTGCTGTAGTTGTATCGTAGGTTTTGACACAGAACAGCACTAGGAGCCTGTCGGACTTAAGGCGGAACTTTTGATGTGCAAACCGATCGGATCGGCAATGGATTCAATGAGCGAACGTGCATGAGCCACTTCCGTCAATGCGATCGTGACACACCCTACCTGC
>JBOIEG010000443.1:0-1405 GCA_050740915.1 Gammaproteobacteria bacterium
CCACCGTCGAGGACATCATCAAGAAGATCGAGCGGGCGCGGGTCAAGATGGAGCAGATCAAGCCCAGATCCACCCTGCCCCGAGGGAAAAAAGAAGGCGGCTTAACTATAAAGTTATTTAAGGGACACTACACTAGGAATGACACCGACAGGCATCGCAATAGCGCCTGCCAGTGTTTTGCAGGCGACTCCGCATTAGCCGCCGCTGCGCTCATGCGCAAGGGGGGTTGGGCGGAGCGCCAGACGGAATCACTCGCCGACATGATCTGTCTGCACATGAACGGCCATATCACGCCCGCGGACGGCCATGAGGCGCATCTATTGCAGCAGGGCGCTGCCTGCGATATCGTGGGCACCCGCTACTACGACTTCCATTCGAGTTACCGCCAGGCCGTGCTGCAAAAACATCCCAGAGACCATCTCAACAAGGTATTCGCCGCCTTCATGGCGAACGAAAAAGCCGTTTGCCCTGCTTCAAGAGCCGCATTGATGTATCAGATGGGGTTGCCCTTGATGATAAAAATCAATCCATATGCCGAGTAAGCGGCTGCCCAACCCTTATGAGGCCTCCTCGTGTCAATAGGCAATAACAGATTCCAGCAGTGTATTTTATCGACTACTGACGATCTGGGTAGCGCACGAGTCAAGCCAGGGGCGCTGACTTGATTTCGCTGTTTTGGTTTAGACAACATGTGTCTGCACCAAACACTTATTGAGGTTCAATTAGCGCCGAGGAACTGCGAGTAACTTATTGCTTGCGGCTCGTTGGCAACCAAGCGGGAGCCATTCTGGCCCCCGCGACCTAGAAACTTATCCGTACCCTCCTGCCGGCCTATTTAAAGGTGGGGCTCAACACCGGTTGTATTGTCCAGTTAGTGTCAGGCTCGGGTAAGGGGCAGCCACATAAACTTGCCTTATTCATTACCGCATGAAAAGGAGCGGAAGCGGGTGTCCAATCAAAACCCAGGGCTCGGGGATGCGTTGCCTAGGTGCTCACCATGAATGTCCAGTTAGGCGTCAGGCTCACCCGCTTCCCTCCGTTAACCGTTTAAGAACTTCTGCATATCGAATGCTTGCCCTCGCATGAAGAGGTGATAGACGGCACGGGCCAGACGATGGGCGAGGCAGGTCAGCGCCTTACCCTTGCCATGTGTCTTCTCAAGTGTCGTGAGCTATTTTTGCCCCTCGGGATTTTGCCGCAGAAACAAGACGGCGGCTTCCGAGAAGGCCCACTTGAGGTAGGCGTTGCCGATCTTTTTGCCCGAGGTACTATACTTCTTACCGGCGGATTCTTTGGCACACTTGACCAGCCGGCAGTAGGACACAAAATCCTGCACCCGAGGAAAACGCCCGATATCCTGCACTTCGTAGAGAATCACCAGCGCCAAGATCTTGCCAATGCCGGG
>JBOIEG010000444.1:0-5924 GCA_050740915.1 Gammaproteobacteria bacterium
GAGAACGCGGCTTGACCCGGTTGCGGGTGCGCGGAAAAAGCAAAGTTCGTAGCGTACTGCTGCTCCATGCGTTGGCACACAACCTGATGCGCAGCTTCGCCCTGGCGCCCGAGTTGCTCGGGCTAGAGGGACAGGTGCGCCTGAAGTGGCGGCAATGACCGGATAACGGGGCACAAAGTCCCCGAGACTCGTCGTTTGGGGCGAATTGGCGGGTTTTGCGAGGGCTAGGCGGCATTCCACCCGCGCTTGTCTCACCGGCGCCGGTATCCCCTCTCGGCGGCTTATCGCCGCGAATATCGAAAAATTCACAACCTCTGAGACAAATATGATATGCTGCGAAGGCAGTGAGATGGTTTCTCACGCGAAGAGGCTAATGGTCAGGGGATGGCTGGGCCGTCGTATTGTATCGATGACTAAAGAATAATGAGGAGGTAAAAATGGAACCAGCGATATTTGCTCCAGTCGTACTTATCTTTTGTCTGATCTGTGGCTGGATCATCCTAAAGAAGAGTTAGTTCTACTCGTTAAGGAGCGCCAGGGGGGCTATTAACCGCTGGCGTTCCTTATTACTTCGCCCCACCTAAATCATCTGGGGCTAACGTGCCCCAGGGGCCTTGTGCATAGTAGCGCGGCCGACGGGCTCGCATCTCAGATACCCAGCAATCGGCGCAAGGTAGCCGTGCAGATGCCCCTAACGTGAGCGACATCACGCAAACGCCGGGTAATGCGGGAAAGAACCGCCAAAACCAGCGTTTCTGGCTCTCTCCCTCGGTCTTGCCAATTCGGTGCTCGTCGCGGCAACAGAAGCCTTTGTGGCATTGAGGTAAGCGTCATACACTGCGGAGCTCGACGGGAAGAAAGGCAAAAAAAGCGCTCGGAGGTCCAATAAATGGTGCATTACACAACAAAAGATATCCGAAATATCGCTTTGGTTGGCCATGGCGGCGCAGGAAAGACCTCCCTGGTCGAAGCGCTGCTACTTGAGGCGGGTATTATTGGCAAACGTGGCGCGGTGGAAAAAGGAAATACCGTGAGCGATTTCGATGCCTTGGAAAAGAACCATGGCCATTCTCTGGAAAACGCGGTTATCAGCTTTGAGCACAAAGGAAGGCGCATCAATCTCATTGATACGCCCGGTTACCCGGACTTTATTGGGCGCGCTATGTCTGTGCTCAGTGCTGTAGAAACGGTGGCTGTCGTTATCAACGCGCAGACGGAGGTAGAAATGGTGGCTCAGCGGATGATGGAGGGGGCCGCCCAGCGTGGCTTGGATCGGATCATTATCATCAACTGCATCGACGCGCCAGAGGCGGATCTGGTAGGCTGTTTGAACCACATCCGCGAGCTATTCGGTAGTGAGTGCTTGCCCGTGAACTTGCCCGCCGAGGGGGGTTCGCGCGTGGTGGATTGTTTCTTTCGACCGAGTGCAGACAAGACCGATTTCTCGTCCGTGGAGCAAGCTCATACCCAGCTGATCGACCAAGTGGTCGAGGTGGACGAGGAACTAATGGAGCTTTACTTAGAGCAGGGCCAGGAGCTCAGCCCGCAGCAGCTTCATGAGCCGCTCGAGCAAGCCTTGCGTGAGGGGCATCTCATTCCGGTAACGTTCACATCCGCCGAAACAGGAGTCGGGCTAGCCGAATTGCTGGAAGTCTTTGCCGAATTGATGCCGAATCCGACCGAGGGTAATCCCCCGGCGTTTCTTAAAGGGGAGGGCAAGGAAGCAAAAGAAGTTTTTTTTAGCCCCGATCCGCAGGGGCACGTCTTAGCCCACGTGTTTAAGGTATCTATCGATCCGTTTGTAGGACGCTTGGCAGCGTTTCGCATCCATCAAGGAACGGTGACTAAGGACAGCCAGCTTTACATCGGTGATGGGCGCAAGCCGTTTAAGGTTGGCCACTTACTGAATCTATTCGGCAAGGACCATAGCGAAGCGATTAACGGGATCCCCGGCGACATCTGTGCCGTGGCCAAAGTCGATGATATCCATTTTAACGCGGTACTGCATGACTCCCATCAGGAAGACCGCATTCATGTGCCATTACCAAAATTACCCGAACCCATGCATGGGTTGGCGATTGAGGCTAAAAGTCGCGGCGATGAACAAAAGATTTCCGATGCCTTGATGAAATTACAGGCGGAAGACCCCAGCCTTAGGATTGAGCACAATGTGACTCTTAACGAGACGGTGATGCGAGGCATTGGCGATCTTCACTTGCGGGTGGTTCTAGAGCTTATGAAAGAGCGTTACAACGTGGAGGTTGAAACCCGCCCTCCGAAGATCCCTTACCTGGAGACGGTCACCGCCGAAGCCGCGGGACACCATCGGCACAAGAAACAGACCGGTGGGGCGGGGCAGTTTGGTGAAGTGTTTGTGCAGGTCAAACCGTTGCCTAGAGGCAGCGGATTCGAGTTCGTCGATGGTGTGGTCGGTGGCGCGATACCCAGGCAGTTTATTCCAGCGGTGGAAAAGGGGATCCGCCAGGCCTTGGACAGCGGCGTGATCGCAGGGTATAAGATGGAGGACATAGAGGTAACGGTGTGCGACGGCAAGCACCACCCGGTCGATTCCAAGGAAATCGCGTTTGTGACCGCAGGTAAGAAAGCCTTCATAGACGCTGTCAAAAAAGCAAAACCTGTTGTTTTAGAGCCGATTGTAACGATCTGTATCACCGCGCCTAGCGCAAATATGGGTGATATCACCTCTGACCTGTCAGGTAAGCGTGGCCGCATCAGTGCCACAGATGCCTTGCCAGGGGGGATGACTGAGGTTTCGGGACTGGTGCCCTTGAGCGAATTGAACGGTTATCAGTCGCAGCTAAAGTCGATCACGGGGGGGGCGGGTTTGTACACTATCGAGTTCAGCCACTATGATCCGGTGCCTGCGAAGACCCAAGAAGAGTTGGCAAACGTGTTCAAGCCAACGGAATCCGAGTGAACTGAGAGTTTGTGAAAAAACCGTCGCGAGCGAAGGGAGGTCGCGTTCCGGCGGTGCTCGGAATCCTCATGTATTTCACTATACACTCCGGTTCCTGCGCTCCGACGGAACGCGAGGTTTCGAGCGCAGTAGATTTTTCACAAGCTCTGAGGCAATGACGCGTGCTCACTGACCCCATCATAGAAGACGATCGCGCCATCGACTCATAACCAAACAGAAATGCATAGGAGAAAATAAATGAGAAAATATATTAGCTTGGTCAGCATAGTCATGTTCGCAGCGACCCTTTCGGGTTGCGGGGAGCAGGACAGCACAGGCACGGAGCCTAGCGATACGGATACCGCGTCAAGCGCACCCACAGATACGCCGGCTACTTCAGCGCTGGCGACAGGGAGCGGGGGCATCGATCATGCGCAAGATATCAAGGAATTCGAGTTGAAACGCAGCCTGAGCGGCGTGGAATCGCTTATCGAGGACTTAAGAGCAAAAGGCGCGGATATCGGCGAGCTCGAAGCAAAGAAAAAAGACTTGGAACAAGAGCTAGGAGCCTTTAAGAGCGGCTAAGGGTACCTCCTGAGACCCCTGATACCCGAAGGGGATGTCGGGGGGATCTTAACTCCGGAAATCAAACAAGGCCGTCAGTTTTTGTTTGCCGTGCCGCATCGCTTCGTTGAGTAAGCGCGCGGCTTCTACAGGGAGCCGCACACGCAAAGACCACACAATCCCTGCCGACTCGGTTCGCCAACGAAACAAGGGGGTGCGACAATTTGCCGCATTCCCAAAGGTAAACGATATGGGTATTATCGGCTCGGCCGATACGCTTCGGCGAGAGTTAACGAGGAGGATGCGAATGCCGCAAGACTGGAAAAGAAGGGCCGTGCCTGAAGCACGGCCCTGAGGGATGGTGAGAGACGAATGTCTAGGCGTGCAAAGCTTCAGGACGCTCGACCCTCACCCGGGCAAGCGCTTGGTTGCTTAGGCCTCGACGGTGGCTATCCCGTTTGGGCTTTGGCATCAAGCGGCTTTCTTGGCTTCGCTGACCAAGGCCAGGCAAGCTTCGGCACAGTCTGCGCAAGCCGGGTGTTTGTCGGTATGCTTGCGGCATTCCTTTTCGCAATCCTCGCACACCGCGGCACATGCGTTGGCGAATGCCTTGGTATGTGTCGATTTGCTGGCGCTCAGGTGGGACAGAGCAGCACAGGCCGCGATGACTTCCTGCACCGAGACCGCGCAGTCCACCAGCGAGGTATCGCCTGCTTTGAACGCACCGATACAATGGTTAAGGCAGGTGTGTCCCTTGCTAACACAGCCCTCGGCGGCGCTTATAGAAGGCCGCTGTGGGTGTGCGTCGTCGCCTGGGCGACACGCGTGAGACCGCCGCCCGCCATTAAAGCGGCCCCACTCGCGGCTGCCCCGAGGAGGAACGACCTGCGCGCCGGAGCGATGCCGTCCGACTCCGAGTGGGTCTTGGAAGGTAATTGAGACATTTAGGCTCTCCTTTCAACAGGAATGGATCAAAGGTTCCGCCAGCGGGTGACGCTATTCCCAGTTTGACGCTGCGGCGCTTTCTGCGAGTGGGATGCCGGTGGAAGAGCCAGTTTCCCTGCGCATCCCGTGCGAAAGCGCCGCGCTCTCTATCCTTAAGCCACACCGCGGCCTAATCATGGTACCACATCGGCCGGCATGGACACTACCGGGGAAAACCCCGGGCGGGGCTCGAAGCCACGAGGGGGAGAGAAGGGCGAATGCGGGATTTCAGCGAGGGACGGTCGCCCATCTCAAGGCTAAAGGGGCCCTTCGACAAAGCTCAGGACAGGCTTTGTCACCCCACCCCTCTATGAGGACTCCGTTTGTCAAGCCCCTAGCCCGGAGGCTAGGAGCCTCCAACGCCATGGAGGCATCCTCCGTATCAAGTACGGGGCAGGTTCTGCATCTGGATTTCGTGCCAATCCATGGCCGGAATGACGAGGGAAAGCAAATAAGCACCCATCGTTATTAAGTTGACTGACTCTAGAGGCGTCCGATCGCAGGCTGCCGGTGCGATTGTAACCGACCTAATACTCCCTGCCCAAAATACAAAAGTCCCTTTGCTCAATTTGTGGAACGATGCTATATCACATGTCAAGCAGTTCTCACTCTGGCCCCGAACTATACATAGCGACTTAAATAATGGCGCATAGTCGTGCCAATTGTTTATTTGGCCTCCCCCAGAGTCTGAAGCGCTCGCACACGGCATTCATGATGTCGTCGAGGGTTGGGAAGTGTCGATTGTGGGTGGCCCAAACGGCGCGCAAGCTTCCAGACCCGTTCGATGGGATTGAGGTCTGGACTGTATGGCGGTAAGAACAATAGCGTGAGCCGTTTGCGCCGCTGGTTCAACCACGGTTGGAGTGCTCGGGCGTGGTGGTACTTGGCGTTGTCCAACACCAATATCAAGCGCTTGCTGGGCGAGCGATGCTTGAGCAACAACTCCAGGAAACGCTGGAAGGATTCGGCGTTGAATTTCGGCTCGAAGCCGGTTACCAGTCTCCCGGTGCGTAGACCGACCGCCCCGAAGCAAGCCACGGACTTGCGGGTCGGCGCATGCAAAACGACCGGGTCTTTGTCTTCGGGCGGCACCCACATGCGGCAGCGCGTGCCATGCTGTTGGAAGTCGCATTCGTCCGAGCTCCACAGATCAACGCATGAATCGGCGGCCAGGCGCCGCCGTTTTTTAAAAGTCAGCCTGTGCGGCCGGGTCAGCCTTGGCGATCACGGGACGCAGTTTGCGCAGCCGAAAGCCCATCTGTCGGAACAAACGCTGACATTGGCGCACACCCAACTCAACCCGATAGCGCCGGCGCAGATGCTCGGCCAGCACTATTCCGTCCCACAGGGTCTGTTCAAACCCAAATTCGCGCGGGCTGCGCCGCAAATCCCCCTCCAGGCCTTGCCACTGTTCGTCACTGAGCCGGCTCGGTCGCCCAGGTCGCTCGCCCTCGTGCAG
>JBOIEG010000445.1:0-3588 GCA_050740915.1 Gammaproteobacteria bacterium
TTCGTTCGTCGCTCCCTCGACTCCTCCACAGACGCAACACTCGATACGGGTGGGTGGCTAGCCCTTACCCGACAGGGACTCTCACCCTGCAAGATGCGCCGAGCTTTTCCCAGCGCGATAACGATAGGGCCCCGGTTGCGTGACGGGTCCTTGCTCATCCTTACGGGCACCGATAACGACTATTCCGTCACCCAAAACGATAGCGGTGTGCAGTTCGATGTTTATGTCGATTTCCAAGGAAATAGTGTTCAGCGCGACATTGACCAGCCGAGCCGCCTTAATGGCGTCGAGGTGGGTCCCGTGCCGGGGGGCTATGTCCTTATTCCAGGTGTGCTATATGCCTATAAGGCAATGGCTGGGGATCTGCCGAGCTACGTCAAGCCTGACAAGAAGCGGCGCTTCAGGTAGGTGCACGCGGTGCAGAGCCCTTTGTTCACGCTTCAACTACGGATGCGCAATCACCAACAATGTGGAAGCCCGCGACATAGCACAACGTAGACATTGATCCAGCGTTTTAGGATCCAGCGCCGCGAAACTCTCGTCTAGCACGACCAGCTCAGACTTCTGTAGCAAGGCACGAGCGAGATACAGGCGACTCCGTTCACCATGCGAAAGCTGCCACCCAGTCTCACCCACCATCTGCATGAGCCCGGACGGCATGCGGCCCAGTAAGTCGCCGAGGCCAAGCTCGTCGCAGAGCTGTTCCGCTTCCGCTAAATCGGCATCACTAGGCGGCCAGCGGCGGCCCATGAGCAGATTAAAGGCAAAGGTGCCGGTCAAGACGTGGTTCTCGTGGAACTGCGGCGACGCCGTGCTCAGTTGGCGCCACGTCTCGCCCAACGTCGCCCGGGCCAGTCCGTCCAGCAGGAGCAAACCCGATTCCGGCTGCCGGAGTCCGACCAACAGCGCTGCCAAAGTAGACTTGCCACCGCCTGAGGGCCCTTCAAGCAAGAGCCGATCACCGCGGTATATCGTCAAGTCGCAACCGCCTAGCACAGGCTCACTTTGTCGCCGATAGCGAAATACCAAATCGCGGGCTTGCACCAAGACTTTCGAAGCATCACCTAGCGCCAAATCAGATCCCGTTCTGTTCGAGACCGGGCAAGGCGCATTCGAATCGACGGCTTGCTTCGCCGCTGCAAATAAGGGCGCAATGTGTTTCCATGCAACGGCGGCGCGTGCCGAGGCGGCCAGCCCTGATGCCACCTCACCGAGCGCACGATAGGCGAGCAACACGCCGCCCAGTCCCACGGCCAGCCCCGTTGCTTCGGCGCTGCCGAGAACAAAATCAGGCGCGAGTCCCAATAGCCCGACGACTAGCCACCCACGCGGTAACCCTCCTGCGAGAGGCACAAACGCCTTGTCGAAATCGCTCGATACGCTCAAGAATTGGTCAAGTATTTGGTCCTCGGCATCGTGTCTATGCTCGGGCGCTTCCTGGGCTAAACGGGTGCGATGCCCCACCATGCGTTCGACCAGGTCATGGGTCAGATCGAGCCGCGCATGAGTCCAGCGCCGGAGGCGCTGGTAGTACCGCCAGCAGATCGCAACAGTACCGACGAGCCATAAGAGGAGCAACGTGACGTGCAAAAGACCGCCGGCGCCCAGAGCGAGCACCCACCCCGCCAGACACAGCTCGATCGCCGCGATCAGGACGGCAAACCCACCGTTTAGCGCCAGGGACTCTAAGGCCTGGGACTCGATCACTCGGCCAAGCAGTTGCCCCGCCCCTTGCTGACGAACCTCGTCTATGTTCATTTTCAAGGCGCCTGACAACAACCTCTGTTTCAGCAAGGTTCCTATGTCGATTGCGAATATGCCCTGGAGCCAGCCTCCACAGAGCCGCAAAGGAACCGTACCGAGCAGCAGCAGTGCCCAGGCGATTAACCAACCGGGATCCAACCGACCACCCAGTGCCTCTCGCCCGATCAAGGTCCAACCTACAATTTCCAGGAAGTATAGACCGGCGAATACCGCGAGCATGGCGACTAAGCGGCCGGGTAACCGTGCGTACGAAACCTGCGCCCGGAAGCTACCCGTCGGTGGAATTCTCAACAGCCAGCAGCCGCCAACGCGCTGTGCAGCAATACGTTCTTGCACCAGCACGTGTTTCACAGTGGGCCATTTCCGCTCGGGGATATTTGCTTGCCTCAGCAATGCTTCCACCTCTGCACTAATCGGGCTCTCCACCACAGCACAGACTGCTACCCGCACGATGCCAAGCGGACACTTTCTTTTCCGCAGGTCAGGGGCGATCAACGTAATTGCGCGCGCGGTCGCCTTGAGCAACAGCAAGACATAGTGCTCGCCCGCATGCCGATACTGGAGTAGTGCCGGTCCCGCGCCGCGAAGCAGCTCCACGAGCTCCGCTCCCGTCGCTTCCACGGATTCCGCTTCGATGCCCAATCTGGCACAGGCTCGATCGATCCAGCTATCGAGATCCTCCCGTTCGGGTTCCCCTCGAAGCGGTGGTAGCGTCGCTGCGGCGACTGCCGCCGGTCCTAGGCCAGCGCAACGAGCGAGCGCTTCGATCGCTTCTCCCAGTCGTATCAGGGGCCACGCCGATGCCACCAGATCATTCATGGCTTGCGGCGCGCTTCGTGGTTAAGAATACCCGCGTTGCTTCCTGCACCCGCCCACCGTCAAGCCGAATGCGACGCCAAAGAGGCGCGCCCCATAGCCCTTGACGTAAAGACTCTTCAATGTCTAGTAGCGCCCGATACCGAGAGCTCGAAGCAGCCGCTAGTTCTGCGGGCCGTCCATCTTCAACGATGTGTCCACTCTCAATAACGACCACCTGGTTAAAAGATCGCGTCTCCCATACGTCGTGGGTCACGCAGATCAAAGTTGCCTCTTGCCAAAAGCGCCGGGCTTCGGTGAGATGGCGGTGCCGCTGCTCGCGATCCAAGCCTCGAAACGGTTCATCCAACAGCGCAAGCCTGACGCCTTGCTGCCACATGGCTCGCGCCAAGCGTGCCCGCTGTCCTTCGCCTCCCGACAGTCGGGCACCACCCTCGCCTAATGAACTTTGTAGCCCCTCCGGCAAGCGCACCAATACCTTGGCGAGATCTGCGCTTTCGAGGATCTGCCCCAGTGCCGAGTATGGCCCTGCGGTAGAACTGTAGCGCAAGTTCTCCAACAGAGACCGGTTCCAGATCTGGATGGCAGGATCCACCCAGGCGGTTTCGCGGCGCAGTTGCAGCAGACGCTCGCCCGAGAGGGGTTCTCGATCGACAAAGACTGAGCCCCCGACGGCTTGATGCCAGCCAAGCAACAGTCCTAACAGGCTCGACTTGCCGGCGCCGGATGGCCCCACAATGGCAATATGTTCGCCCGGGGAAATGCTTAATCGAATATCTCGTAATATCGCATGCCCGGCTGCGACGACATTGACACCCTGGATGTCGATCGCAAGTCCTGTATTCTTTCTTACCAACTGTGGTCTCTGTATCGGCGGCTCTACTAGGAGCCTGTCGGACTTAGGTTGAACACCAAAGCCATAACGTGCGTGTTGAGCGCCAAAATCGAGGTTCGGGTGGTCATCAAGGCAATCGACTCCGTGAGTTGATGATGGACAGACTCTTCTCG
>JBOIEG010000446.1:0-5125 GCA_050740915.1 Gammaproteobacteria bacterium
GCAGGTAGGGTGTGTCACGATCGCATTGACGGAAGTGGCTCATGCACGTTCGCTCATTGAATCCATTGCCGATCCGATCGGTTTGCACATCAAAAGTTCCGCCTTAAGTCCGACAGGCTCCTAGTCATTGTTTTTTCGTTGCGGCTGACAGGCGTCACGGTACTTAGTGAAGTGCGAACACCCAAAGCCCAAACAAGCCACCGACACCATCGGCTAATACGTCGTTCCAGCTCGGCATCCGACCTGGCACAAGGGATTGGTGGAATTCATCAGAGATCCCATAGGGTAATCACCGTTAGAGCGACCATCACTTCCTTTTTGGGTAAAGGCTTGTTTTTGTCGACACACCAACCGCACAGAAGGAAGTAGGCTAGGACCGCGTAGAACGCTATGTGGACGATCTGGTCTTCTTCGGGAATGGGTGTTCGGGTGTTGTTATCGTGAGGGAGGAAACGACGAAAATAACACTCGCCCATACGATGGCCGCAATTCTAAACGCGATCCGTTCCGTCAAATCCACACGCTCGGCTAGGACCAGGCTTTTCAGCCGGTCTAACTACTAGAGGACTTTTCCCTAGCATTAGCAAACACTCCAGGGATCACTATGTCGTTTCGATCAATCGGTGAGACTAGCGTGTTGATGCCCGAATTACTCTCTCCCTCCTCTTCTTGCGTCGTTCCCTTGTTGGATCCTTGCATCAATCCACCCTTGATTTTGTCTTGGATAACTTCCAGCACTAAATCATAGTCAATCGTTGTACGTCGATCGGCGAACCCATAGACTAGAGCCGTTTCGCAAAGGATATTAATCACCCGCGGGATCCCGCCACTTTGGCGGTGTATCAGACGCTTTGCCTCCGTTTTGAACAACTCCGGATCGCCTCCGGCCGTGCTTAATCGATGAGACACGTATTTGTCGGTTTCCTCGGGTCCAAGTGGTTTTAAATGATAAGAAACTGACACACGTTGTATGAACTGTTCTAGTTCGGGGCGCCGAAGCTTACGATAAAGCTCTGGCTGTCCCACAAGGATTAGTTGCAGAACCTGATTTTTATCCGCATTGATGTTTGAAAGAAGCCGAAACTCTTCTAAAGCCTTCAGATCTAAGTTTTGCGCTTCATCGATTATAAGGACAGTTCTCTGCCCTTTCGCATAGCGGTCAATAAGAAACCCGATGAAGATATCATACAGCGCGACTTTGCTCTTGTTTTCGTATGGCAATCCAAAGGCAAGGTTTACCCATTGCATCAAGTCACCGAATTCTGAATGGGTGTTAGACAACAAGCCCACGTTAACGTCTTGGCCGATCTGATTAAGCAACTGTCGAATTAATGTTGTTTTGCCAGCACCTATGTCTCCCGTTAACACGGTAACAAGAGCGTTGTTCATTAACGCATACTGCAACATAGCAAGCGCTAAGCTATGCTTCTGCCCGAGATAAAGAAAATTCGGATCGGGCAGCATGCTAAACGGGTTTTCCCTGAAACGGTAGTAATCGAGGAACATAAAAATCACTTGCAGTTAGTAATAGTAAGCCCTTACCATCTCGTTGGATTTATTAAGCACTGTACCGAGGACTGTGCTACCCTTAAGCAAGTCAACTGTCTGCATCAATTCTTCTTTTTCTGTTCCACGGTCTTCAATCACAATGAGAAACGCATCGATTTGTGAGGCGAACGCGAGCACGTCATCCCCAGACAGTACCGGCGGTAAATCGAATATAACAAACCGCGACGCGTATCTGGTCTTCATTTCCCTCACTAACCTTATCATCTTCAAGGAGGCCAAAATTTCCGAAGAATGCGGAATCGGGCCCCTCCCCGGCAATATAACCAAGCGATCTATTCCTGGATTGAATAAGATCTGCTCTAACGGTATTTCGCTCTCAAAATAGTCTCCGATACCAAAAGTCGGGGAATAATCAAAATATTCATGCACCTTGGGTCGGTACATATCCAAATCGCTTAGCAAAACCGTGCGCTGCTCGTCTCTCGCAAGGCTGATCGCCAAATTAATCGCCGTAAGCGTTTTGCCCTGGCCGCACGCTGCACTCGTAATCCCAAGAGTATTCCAACCTTGAGTAGCCATTCTCTGCAACACCTGGGTTCGCAGCACCTTATAGCCAGCTACTACATCGGCCCTAGATTGTGCGGTTATCACGCGATGCTCATCCAACTGCTTCGTATTTATCTCACACACCTGCGTTTGTGTGTAGCTTATATCAGGAATTCTAGTCGGTTTTGCACCCGCACCCTGCGACAGTGGTGCCGCACCTCGCTGACTATGCTCTTGCCTAGCCCGCTCTAGGGCTTGTTTAATTCGCTCCATCAGATACCTTTAAACCTTAACAACTAAGCTTTCCCATCATTCCTCATGCCTATGATCTCCAGAAGCGAGCCCCACAAATCCTCCAGAGGTATGACGAACAAATGCGCCGTCACGAAAACAGCCCCGACAACCGCGATCACACCTAAAGCCAGGTATCGGCTGCGTTGTTTTCGAATTATCTCACGTTGTGTTTCGATATAAGGAATAACCGCAAGAGGGGGGACACCGAAAAGGCTGATAACACCTTCTCGGCCATGAACGCTAGTATCCCTCGCTTCGGCCATAGCGGCGCTTCCAATGCCACCGAAAATGGAGACGATAAAACCAATGAATGCAATGCCCAGCCGGTTAGGTTTGGCCGGTGAAGCAGGCAATACGGGAGGCTCTATGACAGTAAACCGCTGGCCTTTCTTCTCGGACTCCAAAGTCTGTGAAAGCTGTGCTTCCATTTGTTTGGCTGTAACATCTCGATACTTTTCGAGCGCAGCTTCATAATCCCGCGTCAACGTCTTGTATTTCCTCTCTATCTGCGGCGTCTGTGTTAACCGCTGCTCATATTCAGCGTGCTTGCGCCTAAGCTCGGCGCCACGCGCTTGCTGCGACGCCAGCTCCACGTCGGACGCTTTGAGTTGCGTTTGAAGTTGGATATAGACTGGGTTATCGGGCGCGGGGGTTGACCGAAATGCGATGGCGGCGGGTGCGTTCGATAGTTCGTTTTCTATCCTCTGAACGGTTTGTACCAATCGCCTTACGTCTGGATGATCTTCCGAATACTTCTGCCGAGCTGTTAACAATTCCGAGCGGGTTGCCTCAAGCCGAGCCGCCAAATCACCAGTGTCCCCAGCTATCCCTGTTTCTTTTCTCAGCCCGTCGATTTCTCTACGCAAGCGGATCACATCCGGATGGTCAGAAGAATATCGGGCAGACACAGATAAAAGTTCGGTCTGCTGCGCTTTGAGACGCCCAGCCGGGCTGAGGACCTGGCCACCGCTGACGGAATATACTGGACCATAGGGATCAATTTGCGCTAGCTCCGACTCCAAATATACGCGCCGTTCCATCAGCGCTTGCGTCTGGCGCAACACGTCCGCCATCTCGGTTTCTGTGCGATGCATGAGTTGCATGTTAAGGTCTATGAGTTCCGGAAGCTTTCCGGCGTTCTTCTCTTTAAATTCCGCCAGCCTCTTTTCATAGGCGCTGATCTGCAGCCTAAGCTTATCGGCTTCGGAACCCAAAAACGCCGAAGTCTCCTTTACGCTCGCTTCTACGCTCCTGCGATTCTCCGTCAAAAAAATAGACACTAGTTCACGGGCAACGTCGTATGCGAGTTGAGCAGAACGATTCTCATAGGACAACTCGAACGCAAGAGCGACACTCGATTGCTGGCCGTCAGGATCTAGGATTTTAGCGTCGATCACGTCTACGATGATAGCGTCTTTAAGCTTTGCCGCATCATCCTGAGAGAGCTTATACTTGTCGACGATATTTTTTAGGTTTTGTCTCGTCATCAATTTTTGTTTAATGACTTCTATGCGTTCAAACGCATAACTGGTAACGGTACTACGAACGAGATCCGTGGGGATCTCCTGTTGTTCGTTCAGGATCGTGGCTGAAGAACTGTAAACAGGCGGCAGGCCCCACGCAATACCGACGCCGAGGAGCGAAATCAGGGCAATTGCTGATACGATAGTTTTTTTTCGACGGCGCACGATGGCAACGTAGTCACTAAATCTTCTTTCCCTCGTGGGCGGACCTTCAACATGCGTTAATTGAGGCAAACGATTCATGAGGCGGAATCTCCGAGCTACTAAAAACTGGGGGCAATATTTGCGCCACACGGATCCACGGAAGATCGTCCCTTCCTTGGGACTCCGGACGAAATTTTAATGGGAGTTTCCGTCCGAACAACACGACAACGGTGACTATAAACTCTTATGGGTTTTGTGCCGACGCGCTAATGTGGCCAATGCTATTAATGCGCAGCTTAACAATACAACGGCTGTCGGGATATGAGCGTTCGGTGTGTTAGGTTGCGAACCATCGACAACCGATCCTCGTGCAGAATCGGTCGCAAGCACTCCCGCACCCAAAACACTCTCCCTTTCGGGTGAGAGGACAGTTCCTGAAAGAGATCCCTCACCGCGAATAGTGCCGTCAGTCGCCATAGAGACTAGAAGCACAGGCTTAGTTGGCGGTCCAGCTTCTCCTTCCATTGTGGCAGTTTTTGCCCCGGACCCACCAACAGTCATAGTCGCGACGACCAACCCAAACGCAAACAGAACGATACGCATACGCCTCAGATCCCTTTCCCCGTACTGGCCTACGATGCACTCCACAAAGCAGCGCCCAGCATGAAAGCTTATGTGCGCGACTATTTGCACTATATATTAGCCACACAAGGTCGTTTTCAACCATCTTTTTCTTTAGGATTGTGAAAGCCGTCTCAGATAGCATCGTCGCATCGTCTAATGACAGTCCCTGCCCGACTGCGCTTCCCACCAGCGCCCGGATTTGTTCTTACAGAGGCTTGAAGAGCTCAAAGAAATTGTTGGTCGTGGCTTCTGCCAGGTGCGAAAACGAAACTCCCTTAAGATCCGCTAGTGTAGTGTCCCTTTAATAACTTTACAGACTTTCCAGTGATTGCTATGGTCTCGCTCATGCCGAACACCCGCGTGGCGATCAAGTTGCAGCCGGCTGAACGTACGCCGCTGGAGACATGGGGATCCGCACACGGAACTCCGCAACAGGTGGCGCTGCGCTGCCGGATTATCTTGGGCGCCCTGGCGGGTCAGAACAA
>JBOIEG010000447.1:0-1751 GCA_050740915.1 Gammaproteobacteria bacterium
AACGCTAATCCATGTACGTAGCGTTTTTCGCCATGTCTGCGTCTCTCCGACACCTAACCGCTTGATCGATAAGTCACCCCACCACCGCAGCGACTCGAAAATGTACGCGGAACTGTCAAAGTCGGGTGAGAGCATTTGTGTTCCAGCGAGATGCGATGAAATCACCAAGGTAACGTTCGTAGCCTTTCAATACTGGAGCATGCCGGAAACTGTCGTCTATAAACTGACGTATAACGTGATTCGATTGGGTTTCAAGTTCCCCCGCCGCGCCACCGCTGACAAAACGTGAAACGATGGGCTTCCCGGCGCTTCTGGCATGGCAAAACCGCGAAGGATTTGTTTCTAGTGTAGTGTCTCAATAATAGCTTTTACGCCGACGAGCTCTTCGTGGCTGAACCTCGTAGAGCGATGGTTCGCAGAGATCACGCGCAAGCGTGATCCGGCGAGGCGTTTTCAAAAGCGTGCCAGAGCTGATCGCGGCGATCGATGAATTTATTCTGGTCAACAACAAAAATCCAAAACCATTTGTTTGAACCAAAAAGGTCGAAAACATCTTGGAAAAGATCAGCCATTGTAAAGCCATTAATGAGACACTACACTAGCGGCTCGGGAAACGATAATGTCCCCGCTGATGAACTTTTGGCCAAAAGATTTTCTAGAAACCCGGGAAAGTCTGGCGTTTGCTGTCGTCGCCAGAGGATTGGAGAAGGGCCGTGCACTGTGCTTTTTGCGCTATTTTCGGCGGCGAGGCGTTTGGCAAAAGCTCACCACTGCTCAGGCAAACGACCTGTTGCGCACGCATTTTCCTCACTACTTGTTTTACTCTTGCCAGCGTGCGGTGAGGGTGCACGGCGTGCCGCCAGAGTCGGTGTCAGCGGTTTACCGGCCGTGCGAGCGCCTAAGAGCCATCCTCTCGGCTAGCGATCCAGATGCGCTGGAAGCGAAAACCGCCAGCTTGGGCCGCCTGTTGGCGCTCCAGGGGGTCGATCTCGACACTTTGGGTATAACCGGCTCCTTGTTGCTACGGGCGCAAGGGCCGGGATCGGATATCGATCTCGTAAGCTACGAGCGAGCGTCCTTCCACCGCGCATGCGCGGCGATCGCAACGTTGATCAACGATGGCCGTTTGCAACTCTTGACAGAGGCATTGTGGCGGGACGCTTATGCGCGGCGTGGGTGCAGCCTTAGCTATGAAGAGTTTCTATGGCATGAGAAGCGCAAAGGGACCAAGGCGGCGATAGACGGGGTCAAGTTTGACCTGAGCCTAGTGCAAGAGGAGGACCACGAAAGGACTCGCTTTCGAAAGCTGAATTTTTCGAAGATCCGTGCGCCGGTCTGTTGCGATTTTTATGCTTTTGATGACCCCGCGCGATTTGCGCTCGACGACCCGTTAGTGGTCGAGGCGGTGAGCTTTACGCCGACTTACGCCGGCCAGGCACGAAAGGGTGAGTCGATAGAAGTCTGCGGTACGCTAGAGCAATCCCCCGATGGCAACAAGCGTATCGTGGTTGGCTCAAGCCGCGAGGCACCTGGGGAGTACATCAGGGTGGTTCGCTGAGAGCTTGTGAAAAGAGTATAAAGGGCCAGTCTCGTTTTATTCATGAACGCATCCAAGAAGAAAAACAAATTGCCTCCTCCGCAGAATTTGTGGGTACTGATCTGAGGCGTATTTATGCATCTGATTCATTACTTGGAATAAAGTTACGTTCTATAGGTCCGAAATTTTGGGTATCAAAAAATCTGTTGGGCTG
>JBOIEG010000448.1:0-2274 GCA_050740915.1 Gammaproteobacteria bacterium
GGTAAGTCTCCTTTCGGTTTTTCGCGTGGATTCGCGAGCGTCGAATCGTCGGAGGTCAGCTCGCCCCGGTCCATCCCCTTTTTGTCGTACGACAGGAGAACGGAATCCTCGGGACATCGATCTCACATAAAGCGGATTCCCAAAGCGACGCGATTTCGCCATTGTCTCGGCGACCCGCCGCACTGCGGCGCGCCTGGACAAACCTCAACAAAGGAGATCGCTATGGACTATCGACCACTTGCAGGTGGCGGTACGCCCTCCGCGCACCGCTTTCAGTGAAGGGCACCCTTGGGCGGAACGTGTGGCAAGGCGTTTTTGATGCCCGTCATCACGTGAACTGTTGCGGGCCTTTGATGCTGCGTTCGTTCGTTGCCGGTAGCAGGTCTTCCAGAAAATACGCTGAGAAAGCGGCGCGGCCGGGAAGCCCCGCCTTCTGGTAGATCGCGCGCGCCTGCTGTCGAACGGTGGCCTCGGTGGTGCCGCGGAGAGCGGCGATCTCCTTGTGACTAAAGCCCTTGAGCATCAGAAGCCCGACTTCACGTTCTGCATCAGTCATGGTCCAACTCTCGAATTTGGTTTCGATCGCCATCGCGAGACCTTCGACATAGGATCGAGCCTGACTGCGCCAGACCTTCCCTTCCGCTCTCGCCATCTCGAGATCGCGCATCAATTCGAGCGTTTCATCTTTGTTGCGCTGAAAGCGCTCGAAAAGAATGACTATGCAGCCGATGGCGACGACCGTGAGGGCGAACTCGAGGATTTCCAGAAGCATTTTCGCGAAGGTGACCTCGTCTGATTCTATGACCATCTCGAGGGTCTTCAAGACCGCGAAGGCACCCATTCCCGCGCCGCCCAGCAGCCATCGGGTGCGTCGCTCGTCGCGTTCACGTGCAGCCACGGTCAATCTCCAAAATAGGTAGCTTACTCGTCGAGTCTCGGCTTACCAGGCATTGAGGAGCAGTGGGCCCGCGCTCATGCGGGCCCAGCACACGTTACCGCTCAACCGTCGAGCGCGAAGCTCACGGCTGCGGCAGATCCTTACACCTGTCATCGAAGCTGCAATTGACGAGCTGGACTACCTCCCCCGTGTCCGGCTTCACCTCGAGGAAGAAGCCGATCCCCGGCGCGTAGTACTTTCGCGCGAAGACACCCGGCTCGTGTGCTGCAAATTCCTTGGTCACCACGCAATCGCCGCCGGAGCAGAGAAGCTCCGCGAGCTTCTGGGGAACGAACTGATCGAGTTGGTCGTCGTTGCCGAACGGGTAGGTTGCGGACAGCACCTCGGCCACATCCTCGGCATTACCCGCTGAGAACTCCTGGCGGTACACCTCACCTTGTGTCGGGGATGCGCGGAAGAATATGCCCCCCTTGTCGCCGGCACGCCCTTGCTTGAAGGAGCCATCGATGCTGACGAGCTCTGGCAGCCTGGGATCGTCCTCGTCGAAGGTCTCGAAGTCCTTGACCTCCTCACCGCAGTAGTAGACATCCCCGTTCTTGGCTTGAGCAAACCAATCGTCGGTGTCCTCGGCGAGGTCGCCGTCGCTCGTGACCTTATCCTGGACCACGATGCACGTCACCCCTGCGATCAGCTTCGTCTCTTCCAAGATCTCTATCGCGATGGACTAGTTTCCGCCGCGGTATTCCCATGTGTTGCCGATCACCAACGGGATGTAGGGATTCGAGTTCGTCGGGTTCTTGGGGTCGTCGAAGTTGGCCGGGTTGAAGTCAGGGTCGTAGCGGCCCTCCCCGAGGGATTTGCAGGTGGCGCGACGGCCATCACGCTGCGCCCGACAAAACTGATTGCTCTCCTCGCGCGCCGCCTTGGCCTCAACGAAGCACTCCTTTCGCTTCTTCTCGTCGGAGACGTTGATGCACTTCGCCTTCGCGACCAAGAAGTCGTCCTTGACCTCGTTCGCGCAGGCCTTGAACAGGGCGGAGGCCGTAGCGGAACAGAAGCGACCATCACCGTGGTCGTCATCATCGTTACCGCCGCCTGCGAGTGCGGACCCCGCCCCCAGCACGCAGCACGCAGCACGCAGCACGCAGCACATCGCGACCGGGATCGCGAGCGTTCTGCTGGCCCGGTACCGAGAAAACCCACGTGATTTCGACACATTTTTCCTATATTCAATCGTCATGTTTTGTCTCCTAGGAGCCTGTCGGACTTAGGTTGAACACCAAAGCCATAACGTGCGTGTTGAGCGCCAAAATCGAGGTTCGGGTGGTCATCAAGGCAATCGACTCCGTGAGTTGATGATGGACAGACTCTTCTCG
>JBOIEG010000449.1:0-1394 GCA_050740915.1 Gammaproteobacteria bacterium
TTGACCTTGTGCTGGCCACCGTAGCGATCCACGCAGCGCCTGAAAGTACTGAGCGGCATGTGCTCCATGAGCTGAGCGAAAACGAATTTGCCTTGGTTCATCGGCTCCCTCCACGATGGAAAACATCACAGGTTCGCAGATGAGGCCACTCAGCTTCAAATCGAGACCAGCCAGAAACATGAATTACCCATTCTCCATCAAATCGTTACCGCGCTTCCAGCACTCAACGTTGGGACAGCAGTGATGCCCAATAGCAAATGTAACGCGGCTTTCGGCGCCAAGTTGTAGCAAAAGGGATTAGACTCAAGGAGCTCGCGGTGAACCAGACAACAATGGTAACTGGTGGAGCTGGCTTTCTGGGCTCGCACCTTTGCGACCGCCTTATCAGCGAAGGCATCAATATTCTCTGCGTTGATAACCTCTACACGGGGTCAAAAGCAAACATTCGTCATTTACTGAGTTCTGACCACTTCGAGTTTATGCGGCACGACGTGACGTTCCCGCTGTACGTAGAGGTCGGTCGCATCTATAACCTCGCCTGCCCTGCATCACCCATCCATTACCAGCGCGATCCGGTACAAACCACCAAGACCAGTGTGCACGGTGCTATCAACATGCTGGGTCTGGCAAAGCGGGTTCGTGCAAGGATCCTGCAAGCATCGACCAGTGAGGTCTATGGAGATCCAACGGTACATCCCCAGACAGAAGGTTACTGGGGAAACGTTAACCCGATCGGATTACGCTCGTGCTACGACGAGGGGAAACGCTGCGCGGAGACGCTGTTCTTTGACTACCACCGCCAACACTCCCTTGATATAAAAGTCACCCGAATCTTCAACACGTACGGGCCTCGGATGCATCCGTCTGATGGGCGCGTGGTATCCAACTTTATCGTGCAGGCCCTTAATGGCGAACCGATCACTGTCTTTGGAGACGGGTAGCAGACGCGAAGCTTCTGCTACGTCGATGACTTGATTACCGCCATTATACTGATGATGAATACAGGTGAAGGCATTACGGGTCCAATCAACCTCGGCAATCCCGTCGAGTTCACAATACTCGAACTCGCTGAAACGATTCTTAGGTTGATAGACGGGAAGTCCAAGACCAACTTCAAGCCTCTCCCCAGTGACGACCCGCAGCAGCGACAGCCCAATATTTCCGAGGCGAAATCCGTGCTCGGTTGGGAGCCCAAGGTTCTACTTAAGGAAGGACTGAAACCGACTATTACATACTTCCGCCAACTCCTGGGCAAATAATTCGCTCTACCCGACTTTGACAGTTCCGCGTACATTTTCGAGTCGCTGCGGTGGTGGGGTGACTTATCGATCAAGCGGTTAGGTGTCGGAGAGACGCAGACATGGCGAAAAACGCTACGTACATGGATTAGCGTT
>JBOIEG010000450.1:0-2072 GCA_050740915.1 Gammaproteobacteria bacterium
TCCCAGACCTCCCCGATGCCCTGCTCGCGGACCCGCGTGCTCCACAGTTGCACGGTGGGCCGGCTTACGTCGAGTTCTTCGGCGATCGACACATTGTTCTGACCCGCCAGGGCGCCCAAGATAATCCGGCAGCGCAGCGCCACCTGTTGCGGAGTTCCGTGTGCGGATCCCCACGTCTCCAGCGGCGTACGTTCAGCCGGCTGCAACTTGATCGCCACGCTGGTGTTCGGCATGAGCGAGACCATAGCAATCACTGGAAAGTCTGTAAAGTTATTTAAGGGACACTACACTAGATATCGCAGCGCGGTCATCAATTCCTGCTGGTCACCATCCTCGAGCACCGCGTTGAGATATTCCGCCGCAAAGTGCGGATCGTTCCGGAAGCTCTCGATGGTGGCCTCTTCGTGGTCACGATAAGGTTTCTTGCTCATGATCACTGGTTCTAACCGCCGCACTTCTCTGCGCCGGCCGCAAGTTTCTGCGCCACTAAAGCGTTTAAGCTGACCCCGGCCTTGGCCGCCTCGGCCGCCAGCGCGCGGTGTATGCGCTTGTCGATCCGGACGTTGAATTGACCGCTGTATTCTTTGCGAGAAGGCGCAATTGGGATCTCCTCACTATGCTTGCGGTAGCTTTCCTTCACCCCTTCCCACGCGACGGCGAGCTCTTTCAATGCGCGCTCTGGCAGATCTGCGAACGCGGAGATGTTGGGCAGCTCGACGAAATGCGCCAGCCAGTCCCCATCCTCATCGAGGTAGAGGTTCACGGTAAACCCATCAAACTGGTCGGTCATCGTTCTCTTCCTCCTCCAATAATTTCAGAAATTGCTTAACCTGGTAGGCTTTCGCCTTTCCATTGCCGGCCGGCTGGATCGAAAGGCAGCGGCGCCCGTACGAGTACCAGATCTCGTGGCTGCCTGTTTGGTGATCAAATACCCACTCAGAGTGCGTTAACAGCGTCTTGAGCTCATCGAAAGACAATCCTCCGGGGTTTCGGCGGGCCTTATCCAGCAACTTTCCGGTCTTAGACATAGTGTGACTATATGCAGTTACAACCACAAGCGCAATTGCGCTGGAACCCAGCGCGAGGCCGAAGACCACACGCCAGAACCCGCCGGCCCCACCGGCCGGCCCAGAGCGGGGGCAGTTCGGAGGCGGGAAACCCCACCGGGAAGGCAATGACCGGCAGACCGCGCGCCGCGGCGAGCTCGGCCGCCAAAAGCGCGCCGCGCGAGACTGGGGAACCGAAAAACACCACACAGCCCGCGGAGGCCTGCGCCACCACCGCCGCCGTGCGCCGGGCAAGCCGCGCCTTGAGCGGCACCGAGGGAGGGCCGCCCGCCCACCAAGCCACCGGCACCCCGGAGACCTGCGCCGCGAGCACGGCGCGCACGGCCGAGGCGGGGCCAGCGCCCGCACCACCAGGACCAAACGCACATAGAACCCGCACAGCGGACACAGCAGACAACGCGACCTGATCCGCGCCCGCGCAGCAGCCCACGGCGAGCGAGAACCCCGAGGCCTCCAACGCGAGGGCAACGCGCGCGACGAGCTGGGCGCCGCCAGGCGGCAGCCGGCTCGAACCCGCCACCGCCACCACACCAGGCGGGAATGGAAGCGGCGCCATCACCCACGCGGCGGAAGCGGCGGGAGCGCGCGCCAGGCCTGCGTCTGGGAAGCGCCGGAAGACAAAGCAAGCTTGACCTCCCACGCCGAGGCGCAGCGGCGGCCGCGGCGCACCCACGCCCGCCAGCCAAGCAACACGGCCACCGAGCGCGCCCACGCGGAGGACCTGCGTGCCCAAGGCAAACGGCACGAACAGGCACGCCGGCGCACCGCCCGCGCGGGCCACACGGAACGCCCACACCTCGCCAGAACGAGAGCGGCGGCACACGACACCAGCACCCCAAGAACGGCCACCCGAATAAAACCCCACCATAAGCTCACCGCCTAGGAGCCTGTCGGACTTAGGTTGAACACCAAAGCCATAACGTACGTGTTGAGCGCCAAAATCGAGGTTCGGGTGGTCATCAAGGCGATCGACTCCGTGAGTTGATGATGGACAGACTCTTCTCG
>JBOIEG010000451.1:0-4962 GCA_050740915.1 Gammaproteobacteria bacterium
TGTGGGTATGTGGGCAACAGGGAAGTTGTCCATATATCCACAGCCAGAGCCTGTAGGACTTGCGTCAGAATCGTTGTTTTCCTCAGACGCCCTTAACTCCATGGGGTCTATCAAGTAGAAAACTACCACAAATTTTGCTGAGGAGCCTTATTTATAAATGGAATTTGAGTGGGATGAAAGTAAGGCCGCCGTCAACCTATCAAAGCATGGCGTTGCATTTGAAGAAGCCAAGACTGCTTTCAATGACCCTCTGTATATAGATTTCTACAATCCGGATCATTCCTATGATGAGCATCGCTACCTTATCATCGGCGAATCGCGGCAGAGGCGTTTGTTATTAGTGTCCTACACGGAACGGGGCAATGTCATTCGGTTGATTAGTGCAAGAGAAGCAACACGAACGGAGCAGAAAGTTTATGAAGAAGGTTGAAGCAGAGATGGAAGATGAACTCCGGCCAGAGTATGACTTGAGGAGTTTGCGGGTGAGAAGGGTTGGTCCTGGACGGAAGAGCTTTGGTGACTTGGTTCGCCTGGAACCTGATGTTGCAGAAGTATTTCCAGATGCCGAGGCAGTGAATGAAGCATTACGTTCCTTAATTGGGATAGCTAAACGTTCCACCTCCTAACTCCTCGCTCCACCGGACGCTCCTGATCGTCACGCCGGCGAGCTTGGCGCGTTCGACGGCCATGCGTTGATTTAGAAAATGCAATTCGTCTTTGATGCCGGGGATATCGCCGCGAATCGCCCGCACGTGTTGTTCACCGAGAGAGATGCCCGGGCGTGTTGCCAAGGGCATGTAATCTAATTATGTCAGACTCCTGACACCAATATTCAGACGCATAAAGCTCACCAGCACGGCGCTGCTTTCCCTCCGAGTGGAGCCGTGTTAGGCGATCAGCTCGTCATACTCGTCGTGAGGGCAGATCCAAAACCCCAGAATGCCGTCGCCAGTTTCGACACCCACTGAAGCCCGACACGCATCGACCAAAAACGACCCGCTTTCTTGAAATGAAGCGAGGGATGATGAGAGTCACGTTTCAGGATCTCGGAGCTTTTGTTAGCTAACCGCTGAACGGGCTGGCAGCTCACGATAGCATGCCCAACCGAGGAGAGGCACGATCCTCAAAGGTCAATGCATTTACCTTCACGCAACTCGGCAAGGGCTTTATCCGCAAATTTATCCAACTTCCCTCCCCAACATCGCGCTCAAACTGTTCGTCCCACAGGCGAGCGTCAAATTCCGCAAGCCACTGATGGAAAGCCGCTAGCTCCTCAGGGGAAATTGCTCAATCTGACGTTCTACGCCGTCCCGCAACACGCCGAGTCGGCAGCACGAACCCCCGTGCCGCGGTGCTGCTGACGTGGTGGGTGTCCCAGTAGAGCGCAACGCCGCCCTTGACCGGCGGGCAGATAATAGCGGTGCAGAAATGGTCGGTCGGGTCAATGATCTCGACGTTCGGGTGCGCGGCCGCCATCGCGCGCAGCTTCGCCAGTAGCGACGCTGCCAAGCCATCGAACTCGGGGCGCGGCACGGCACACTGGTCGAGCGCATTCTGTCGAATGCAGCGCGGTACTTGTTCGCGCATCTCTGGCGTCGGCCCCAAAATCACCACTCGGCGCACGCCAGCAAGCTGCATGAGCGTGTCGCGCAGGCCTCGTTCCGCGGCTTCCACGCGATCAGCGGAGAAGTGCACCCACCACCACCCAGCGAGGATGACAGTATCGAGCGACTTGGCGCGCTCGGCCACCCTCGCATTGAAGTTGCGACACTTTTCGTCCCCGGGGAACACTTTGGGTGGCAGGAACCCCACGAGCGGCGGGCAGGTGTCGCGGGAATAGTCGATAGTCGCACCGAGCTTTTCGGCGAGCGGCCGCCAAGCGTAGGCCATCGAGTCACCCCAGATCGCCACACGCGCGCCAGGTGGGTCGGGGCATTTTGGAAAAGTCGTATCGTACGCGAGGTAACGACACGCGCGGCTCGGCATATCGCGCGCAGCTCGCATCGCCAACGGGTTGTCAGTGCTGCGCACCCCTTGTTCGCGCTGGGCCTGGAATCCGTAGGTGCATGCGGCGAGCGCAAGCGATAGGGAGACGGCAGCGCCAGTCGTCACCGTACCGCCCCTCGGTACGCGCATGCGGCGAAATGGTTGCTCGATGTAGCGATAGCTCGCAATGGCGAGCAGGAGCGCGACAGCACACAGGGTGAGCCGCATCTGCGCACTTCCGGGACCGATGGACGTGGCGCGGTAGAATGCCAGCAGCGGCCAATGCCACAGGTAAAGCGAATAAGAGAGTAGGCCGACGCCGACCATCGAGCGCGAGCGCAGGAAGGCATTGGTCTCGCCGCTATGCACGGCAAGGATGATGAGAACAGCGCCAGCCACGGCCGGAACTGCGCCGATGCCAGGGAAGTGTCCAACCGGATAGACGCAGCCCGCGACCGTCACCAGCACGCCTAGGGACGCCGCATGGCGTGGTAGCGCTCGAACCGGCAGGGCCGCGATCAGGCCGCCGGCCGCCAGCTCCCAGTAGCGCGCAGGCATTTGATAGAACGCAGCTTCGGGATTAGCCGCCATGAACGCTTCGGCCAGTGCGAACGAGGCTAGGCCAAGCGCAGCGATGACGGACAGCAGCCAGCGCGGCCGATAGCGCAATACCACGATCAGCAGCGCCGGCCAGAGGAAATAGAACTGCTCCTCGACCGACAACGACCACAAGTGCAGCAGCGGCATTTCCTCGGCGCGACCGTCAAAGTAACCGCCACTGGTGAATTGCAAGAAGATGTTCGCCCCGAACACCGCCGCGGCCGCAGCCGAAAAGGAGGTATGCGCCTTGAGTGTTAGCGGTGACAGGAGAGAGGCCACCACCAGCACGGCCACGACCACAAAGGTGGCCACCGGGAAGATGCGCCGCACCCGGCGTGCGTAGAACGCAAGCAGGTCAATCGCGTGCGTTGTGGACCACTCGCGGAGCAGTAGCGCGGTGATCAGGTAACCGGAGATAACGAAAAAGACATCGACGCCGACGAACCCAGCCCCGCCCAGGCCAGCGTGGTAAAGCACTACCGCAATCACCGCAATAGCGCGCAGGCCATCGATTTCAGGCCGATGAGTTATCCCCATGCTAGCAGTATAGGTCGGTCATTTGGAAATGGTCCTGATGGTGGGATGCGCGTGTAGCGCGCCACTCCGTTGGTGAACGGGAAAGCTCGGCGATAGTGACTGGGAAAATATAAACAGGTTCCTTTCCTGGTAACCATCGCCACATGCGCAGGCGCCATGGCACCGCGCTCGACATCTACCCAGATGGGTTGACGCGCTGCGTCACATTGTGCCGCGAGTACCTAAAAGCGGCAGGGCGGAAACAGAACGGTAGATCTCTGGCTGCACATCCCTGAACAACATTAACTATACTTGGATCAAGTAACTAAGCTCCATGCCGCTGGCGGAGCGGGAAGCTGGCACAAGCCATGCTCTCTGGGTCTCAGTCCCCGCTCCTCACCACGGTAAGGGATAGCAACCGCTTCGCCGCTATACTTTTAGCCGAGGGCGGCGAGCACTGAAACTTTTGTCTATGCAACTTAGGAGTTTTGAAATGAAGAGAATCCAACAAGGCTTTACCTTGATCGAATTGATGATTGTGGTCGCGATCATCGGGATCCTGGCGGCTATCGCCATACCCGCGTATCAGGACTATACCGTCCGCACGCAGGTGACCGAGGGGTTAAACCTCGCCGCCGAGCTAAAATCCGCAGTTAGCGAGTTTTACTCTGCTCGTGGTCGGATGCCGGCGACTAACGCTTCCGCCGGGACTGCGGGCGCCAATAGCCATACCGGCAATTACGTAGGCTCGGTGGGTGTCGCAGCCGGCGCTATTACCATTACGTATGGTGGTGCGCGGGCACCCCGGGCAAACGTCAATATCAACGGCTCGACTTTGGCACTAACGCCCTACGTCAACAACGCAGGCGGCGTCGTGTGGCAATGCGGTAGCGCAACGCCCCCGCCCGCGACGACTGCTCGCTTAGTCACTGGTACGACCGCTGGCACAACTAACGTAGCGGGCAGGTATATGCCCAGCGAGTGCCGCGCCTAATAAAGGAAGCACCTTAAGATTCCCACTAGTACCGGCCACCCCGTTGGGGTGGCCGTTTTATTTTTTGGATTCTATGGGTTCCATTGTCGCGCGATTCTTTGGGGATTACTTGAGTCGATGAAAGTTTTGGCTCTCATCCACGCAAGCCTTGTCTGGCCAAGCCGGCTTGGCGTTATCCTCAGCCTCACGGTCGTATTCTTTATTACGGCTGTGCTGTATGCGCCCGGATTCAGCGGATCGTTTCTTTTCGACGACGAGCTGAATATCACGGCGAACAAGCGGGTACAGATCGAGTCGCTGTCTTTCGATGCGCTCAAGCAGGCCGCCTTTTCGACCAAAAGCGGGCCACTAGCTCGCCCGCTCAGCATGCTGAGCTTCGCCTTGAATCATTATTTCCATGGGCTGGCTCCGTTTTACTTTAAGCTCACTAACCTGATCATCCATCTCGTCACAGGCCTCGCGCTTTTTTTCGCCCTGCGCTTGCTGCTTGAGTTATTCCGGCGGCGACATGGGGTTTTTACAGAAAGTCATCGCGACTGGATAGTCCTCGCGGTCGCGGCCACCTGGCTGCTGCACCCCCTGAACCTGACCAGCGTTCTCTATATCGTGCAGCGCATGACCGCCCTGGCCGCCTTGTTTAGCTTATTGAGCATGGTCTTGTACTTCTACGGCCGCCTGCGCCAGTTTGAAAGCAAAAGCGGCTGGATCTTTATCGCCATCGCGTTCGGCGTCACCTACCCCCTAGGAGCCTGTCGGACTTAAGGCGGAACTTTTGATGTGCAAACCGATCGGATCGGCAATGGATTCAATGAGCGAACGTGCATGAGCCACTTCCGTCAATGCGATCGTGACACACCCTACCTGCT
>JBOIEG010000452.1:0-1401 GCA_050740915.1 Gammaproteobacteria bacterium
CAGGTAGGGTGTGTCACGATCGCATTGACGGAAGTGGCTCATGCACGTTCGCTCATTGAATCCATTGCCGATCCGATCGGTTTGCACATCAAAAGTTCCGCCTTAAGTCCGACAGGCTCCTAGGGGAGCTTCCCCAAGTTTCCGCGTACCGCCCTCTCCTGCGCTTGGTGTTGCAAAACCTGATTTCCAATGCCTTGAAATACTCCGCTCCGCGCCGCGCCGCGCCAGCAGGCGGAGATCTCGATGAGTACAAGCCGCGAGTCGGGTGAATTCGTGGTTTCGATCCGAGACAACGGGGTTGGCTTCGACATGAAATATGCCGAGCGGCTGTTTGGGGTATTTCAACGCCTGCACAGCGACTTCGAAGGCACCGGGATAGGGCTCGCGACGGTGCGGCGCATCATCCTGCGCCACGGCGGGCGGGTTTGGGCCGAAGGGGCGGTGGATGAGGGTGCCTGCTTTTATTTCTCCCTGCCGGATGAGCTTCCGGTGCTAAGGGAATGACTCTTCTAGCGTTTGGCCGCGGCTTTTCAAGTCACCTGACGCCTTAGGAACGCGCCGCTGCAAAAGCCGATAAAGCTGCTATATTTAATTATCTGAAAGCAAAGGGAAAAAGGCTGCGACACTGGTTTCCGTTGGTGCGACGAATGGATAAGCTTAAAACCATTTTACTGGTAGATGACGACCCTAACGATGTAGAGCTTGGCTGCAGGCGCTCGCCGAGCATCGGCTGGCCAATGAGATCGCCGTGGTCAACGACGGGGAACAAGCCCTGGATTTTCTGTACCGGCGGGGCCGCTTTGAGGGGAGTGATCGCACACCGCCGGCGGTCGTGCTCCTGGACCTCAAGATGCCCAAGGTAGACGGTCTGACGGTGCTCCGCACGATTAAAAGCGATCAGGCGTTCAAGACCGTTCCGGTGGTCATGCTCACCTCCTCGCGTGAAGAACGCGATCTCATCGCGAGCTATGAGCTGGGTGTGAATGCCTACGTAGTCAAGCCGGTGAACTTCTCACAGTTTATCGAGGCCATCAAACAGTTGGGTTTCTTCTGGGCGGTCTTGAACGAACGCCCGTCAAGATCCGCCACGGCGGGGCGGGTGTGAAGGAAGTGAAGCCGATACGTGTGCTCTGCCTCGAGGACAGCGCAGCAGACGCCGAGTTGGCGCAAGCGATCCTTAGAGAGGCCGGTTTGAAGTGCGTGGTCACCCGGGTCGAGAGCCGGGAGGCCTATCTCGCGGCGTTGGAAGCGGGCGGTTTCGATCTCATCCTCTCAGAGCTTCTGAAAAAATTGTCGTGAGCGAAGGGAAGTCGCGTTCCGCCGGAGCACAGGAGCGTTTCGCCTGGAGCGAAACGGCGCGCAAGCCCCGCAGGGGCGAGTCTCAAGGATGAGACGAGCAAC
>JBOIEG010000453.1:0-2343 GCA_050740915.1 Gammaproteobacteria bacterium
GCTTATCCAGCGTGCCGGCCGGCTGATCCGACCCCAAGGCCAGCTCACTCTTAGCCTCTCCGTAAACCCAGCCGTCCGCGACGAGCTGTTGCATTATTTGCACGCGCTGAAAGCCGCCTGAAATCACTCAACAACGAAAATTTATGCCACGTTAGGGTAAAGTGATTGTAGAATGGATCCTGGGGTATAGGAAAGAAAAAGCGGCCGAAGCCGCTTAAATCGATATCTTATTATTGTTGTAAGAAACCGATACCTGGGCATGAATTCGCACAGGCGAAGTAAGGCTACTGTCTAGGAAGGCAGGTGTCAAGCTTTTTTTGTGGCTCTGCTAGAACCCCCCTGCGCGGGCGTATGATTTATTATGAACATTTCGAGGAGGGCGGTCACTCCGGATTAATCGATGTGCCTTTAATCTTTTGCATTGCAACACGCAAGGCGGAACTCACTCTGCGATAAAGATTTTTATGGATGCGGTTGAAAGCATTGCGCTCGCCACAGGGACAGCATGGGCCAGCGGCATTAATCTATATGCGATCTTGTTGATGCTCGGCTATCATGCTTTCCTGAACAACCCATCTTGGGATTTTTCGGAGTCGGCACCTCCTTATGGCGCCGAAACCTCTTAATTAATCAGCGGGTCCTTAAGTGTTCGTTCTGCGACGCAATAGAAACTCATTAGCCGATTTTCCTCGAAGGGCTCGCGCATGCTTTGGTTGAAGGCATTCCACATCATTTTTATGGTGACTTGGTTCGCCGGTCTGTTTTACTTACCCAGGCTATTCGTTTATCACGCGATGAGCGATGACCCCATTAGCCTCGAGCGTTTTAAGCTCATGGAGCGCAAACTTTACTTCGGCATCACAACCCCTGGCGCTGTGCTCACCCTGCTCTTTGGCGGCGCATTGGTCGCGGCTCAGGGCTGGAGTTATTACCAGGATGCGATCTGGTTGCACTGGAAGCTTCTGCTGGTCGGATTGCTCGTTGGATTTCACGCTTATTGCGGGAAGCTTGTTTTTGATTTTAAGCACGGTAGCAATTGCCACGGCCACGTCTTTTACCGCTGGCTCAACGAGTTCCCTGTGCTTATTTTGTTCGGGGTGGTCATACTTGCCGTGGTCAGGCCGTTATAGAGCTTGAAAAGTCGACCTGCCGGCGTGGAAACAAACCTCACCCATACGAGAGCATTTGGCAAAGAGTAATTTCTTGATAGAACATATCTAATGCTGTTTATATTTCCACCATCTCGAAATCCTCTTTGCGCGCCCCGCAATCGGGGCAAACCCAGTTGAGTGGCACTTCTTCCCAGCGAGTACCAGGAGCGATGCCCTCCTGAGGCCATCCCTTCTCCTCATCATAGATAAATCCGCAAATAACACACATGTAGCGCTTCATCGGGTCGAACCTTTGCTTTTTTAGCTGATTTCGTTAGCCTTAAAATAGCGTGCCTAGACTTTTTAATATTCTAACAGCACGACTGACACTCGGGCATATGCTATTGCGTAAGACAGCACTGCCGCGGTATTTTTGGGCATGCGAACCTCGCCTAACCACGACTCCCCGTTACCTGCGCGAGGGCTTTACGTGATAACTCCCGATTCGCTGGATGCGGTCGAAGGCGTTTCAGTCCAGGTGGCAAAAGCCATTCGTGGGGGTGCCGTGATGGTGCAATACCGCGATAAGCTCCACCGCGGCACCGAATTGTCCACGCGCATTGAAAAGGCGCGGGGAGTTTGCAAACTAGCCGGGATCCCTTTTATCCTCAACGATGACCCACTGCTTGCCAAACTGAGCGACGCGGATGGCGTACATCTCGGCGACCACGACACAAGCGTAGAGGAAGCACGTCGCGTGCTGGGAAAAACCAAAATCATCGGCGTATCCTGTTATGACTCGCTCGCTTTGGCCAACAAAGCCCAGAGCATGGGCGCGAATTATGTGGCCTTTGGCAGTTTCTTTCCATCGCGCACTAAACCCCAAGCGCGCCGGGTCTCCATCGCCCTGTTGCAGGAGGCGAAGTTGCGGCTTTCTATCCCGATCGTGGCCATCGGGGGGATCAAGCCAAGAAACGCCATGGCTTTAATAAGAGCGGGTGCCGACATGGTGGCGGTTGTCGATGGGGTATTTGGACAGGCGGATCCGGAGCGAGCCACCCGCTCCTATTGCCGCTTGTTCCAAGCACAGAATCATGCAGAGGAGCTGTAGCAATGACTCGCAGTCCTAGGAGCCTGTCGGACTTAGGTTGAACACCAAAGCCATAACGTACGTGTTGAGCGCCAAAATCGAGGTTCGGGTGGTCATCAAGGCGATCGACTCCGTGAGTTGATGATGGACAGACTCTTCTCG
>JBOIEG010000454.1:0-3281 GCA_050740915.1 Gammaproteobacteria bacterium
CGAGCTAGCCAAGCTCGACTCCCGCGAGACCCTGCCGCAGTGCGAACCACATTCGCTGGGCGAGCTCATGCAGGACATAGCTCAGAAATACGAGCTCTACGCGCGCGAGCATGGCGTGCGGATAGAAACCGAGTTGCAGCACGACGCCCCCTTCGTGAATGCCGACATCGCCATGATCGAGCGTGTGTTCGAGAACCTTATCGAGAATGCGCTGCGTTACACCCAGGAAGGCGGCGTGGTGCGCCTCGCCCTCGGTACCGATCGCCGCCGGGTGCAGGTGGCGGTCTAGGACACAGGCTCGGGTATCCCACCCGAGCGGCTGCCTTACATCTTCGACCGCTTCTATCACAGCGAGGACACCCCGCCCGAGAAGAGACGCTCCGCAGGGCTCGGCCTCGCCATCGTCAAGCGCATCCTGGAGCTGCACGGCAGCGCGATTAGCGTGGTGAACAACCCCGCGGCCGGGACCACCTTCAGCTTCGACCTTCCGGCAACCCGTTAACCTCGCCGCGTCTCAGTGGCGGTCACCGAACCCATGATAGCCGCGGAACCCATGATGCCCACCGAATCCATGCCTGCGGAACCCATGTCGGAATCCGTGCGGGTGATGGAATCCCCGATGAAATCCTCGGTGGCGAAACCCATGGAAACCGTGGCCGAAATGCCCATAGAAGGGATAGCCGCGAAACCCGAAGCCAAAGCGTCCGCCGAAATGCCCTCCATTGAAACCGTGGCCGTGGGATCCGTGCCCCAAATGGAACGAGAAGCCCCCGGCCTGAGCGGGGGAGACCATAGTGAGTAGCGCTACGAAGACCAGCGGCGCTACCACGCTGGATAACTTGATCGCCATAACCTAACATCTCGCCTCACACCAGCGTCCGTACCCACGCCCGGAGCTTGTGAAAAAATCTGTTGCGCTCGGGATCTCGCGTTCCGGCGGCGCTCGGGATCCTCAGGTATTTCAATATACACTCCGGTTGCTCGTCTCATCCTGAGACTCGTCCCTGCGGGGCTTGCGCACCGTTTCGCTCCCGGCGAAGCGGTCCTTCGCTCCGACGGAACGCGACCTCCCTTCGCTCACGACGATTTTTTCACAAGCTCTCCGACGACATGCCCGATTTGCTCATGTGCCGCCATGCCAACGTGGAGCCGCAGCGCCGCCCAAGCAAACTCTTACGTCATCGATCGACGCAAACGCCGAACGCACGCCTCTCCTGCCCTGACGAATCCGGGCAACGTCTGTTCGACACAGCGCTTTGGCACGAGTTGCGCCGCTCCACCCAGCAACCTGCCTTTGCTTGCTAAGGTTTGATTCGCTCCGTATAGTGGCCTGCGCGTCCCACAATGAGAAAGGAACACACGATGCGCTTACCCTATCTTGCACTGCCGGTGTTTTTGTTGCTTTCCGGCTGCGGCTACAACGCACTGCAGTCCCAGGACGAGCAGATTAAATCCGGTTGGTCGGAGGTCGTCAATCAGTATCAGCGCCGCGCCGATCTGATCCCCAATCTAGTCAATACGGTCAAAGGGTTCGCGGCGCAAGAGAAAGACGTGTTGCTCGGGGTGACCCAGGCGCGAGCCAAGGTCGGTGCCATTCAGGCCACACCTGAGTTACTCAATGATCAGCAAGCCTTCGCCAAGTTCCAGGCCGCCCAAGGTGATCTGTCCAGCGCGCTGTCTCGTTTGCTGGTGGTGGCCGAAAATTATCCGCAGCTCAAATCCGATACCGTGTTCCGCGACCTACAGGCGCAGTTAGAGGGAACGGAAAACCGCATCGCGGTCGCTCGCAATCGCTACATCAAGGCGGTCCAAGATTTCAACGTAACGGTGCGATCGTTTCCTAGCAATCTCACCGCCAAGCTGTTCGGCTTTGCGGTGAAAGCGAACTTCGCGGTGGAGAATGAGGAGGCCATTTCCAAAGCACCGACCGTGGATTTTTCCGCGCCGGCGCCGCAGCAAGGGGCGCCTGTACCCGAAGAAGAACGAGCGAAAGGATCCGGCAACGTCGTCCCGCTCGAAAAATACCGCTGAGGGCTTGTGAAAAAATCGTCGCGAGCGAAGGAAAGTCGCGTTCCGCCGGAGCGCAGGACCGTTTCGTCTGGAGCGAAACGGAGCGCAAGCCCCGCAGGGGCGAGTCTCAGGATGAGACGAGCAACCGGAGTGTATAGTGAAATACATGGGGATCCCGAGCGCAGCAGATTTTTTCACAAGCTCTGAGGCAGTGTTTCAAAGGTTGATGGACGCGCGCTCGCTTCCTGGAATCTTCTGGGGCACCTTGTGCCTCGTGCTCTGTTCGCCGCTGTGGGCGCAGGTGCCGGTACCGCCGCTGACAGCCCGCATCATCGATCAGACCGGTACGCTCAGCGTGGCTCAACGCTTGGATCTGGAGAATAAGCTGCAGGCCTTTGAGAGCGCTAAAGGCAGCCAGATCGTGGTTTTGATTATGCCCACTACCCAACCGGAGGCGATAGAGCAGTATTCCATGCGGGTGGTGGAACAATGGCGGCTTGGGCGCAAGGGCGTCGATGATGGTGCGCTGTTGCTGGTGGCGAAAGATGATCGCAAGGTGCGCATCGAAGTGGACTACGGGCTGGAAGGCGTTCTAACCGACGCTACCTCAAAGCGGATCATCAGCGAGGTGATCACCCCGCTGTTTAAGACAGGTGATTTCCACGTTGGCATAGCGGCTGGCGTCGATCGCATGATTAGGGTCATCGAGGGCGAACCGTTGCCGCCGCCTGAGCCATCCGCCAGCTCGCCCGATGATCCGATGGGAGGCACGGTGTTTGCCTTCCTTATGGCATTCACCGTCGGTTCGGTGATACTCGGCATCGCTTCGGTCTTGTTACCCCGTGCAACGGCCCGTTTGGGGGGCGCCGCTTTGAATGGTGGCATCACGGGCGCCATTGCCTGGTCGTTGACCAAGGCCCTTAGCATCGCCCTGATCGTCGCTGCCCTCGGCTTTGTGATCGCCCTAGTGATCGGGTCGCTACCCACGCACCGCGCTGGGCGCTGGAGCAGTGGCAACTGGCGCGGCGGTGGATCCGGCGGTGGCGGTGGGTTCAGCGGCGGAGGAGGCAGCTTCGGAGGGGGCGGCGCCTCCGGAAGTTGGTAGCGATGGATCTGAAACGCATATTCCGGCATCTCAACACCTCGCCTAGGAGCCTGTCGGACTTAAGGCGGAACTTTTGATGTGCAAACCGATCGGATCGGCAATGGATTCAATGAGCGAACGTGCATGAGCCACTTCCGTCAATGCGATCGTGACACACCCTACCTGC
>JBOIEG010000455.1:0-3251 GCA_050740915.1 Gammaproteobacteria bacterium
CCGAGAAGAGTCTGTCCATCATCAACTCACGGAGTCGATCGCCTTAATGACCACCCGAACCTCGATTTTGGCGCTCAACACGCACGTTATGGCTTTGGTGTTCAACCTAAGTCCGACAGGCTCCTAGAGCAGAATCAGTTCATGCTGTGCTACCAGCCAAAGGTGGCTCTATCAGAAGGCAGGGTGGTTGGGGTCGAGGCCTTGATCCGTTGGCAGCATCCTGAGCGGGGTTGGATCTCGCCGGGGGAATTCATCTCCGTGGCCGAAGAGAGTGGACTGATCGGGCCTTTGGGCGAATGGATTTTTCGCACCGCCTGCGAACAGAGCATCGCTTGGCAGCGGCAAGGCTGCCCGTTTCTGTCTATCGCGGTAAACCTATCCGCCGCTCAGTTCCACGAAAAGGACTTACACTTGCGCCTTGCGAAAGTATTATACGAAACCGGCGCGGATCCGCGGCTTCTGGAGATCGAGATCACCGAAGGTTTGCTGCTGGACCAGGTCGAGTCGAATCTTGAGACGGTTTGCAATCTGCGCAAGCTCGGGCTGCGCGTTGCTATCGACGATTTTGGCACGGGGTATTCGTCCCTCGCTTACCTCAAACGATTTTCCATCGATGCCCTAAAGATAGACCAGTCTTTTATCAGGGGGATCGCGCTCGATCCCCAGGACGCGATCATCGTGGGCGCCGTGATCGCCATGGCCCACGGCCTGGAGCTTGAGGTGGTCGCGGAGGGTGTAGAAAACCTTGGGCAAATCCAGGTCCTGCGGGCCAAGGGCTGTGATCAAGCGCAGGGCTATTACTACACGCCAGCGCTCGACGCCGAAGAGATGAAACGTTGGCTGCGGGATCGTGGCGAGCTGGGGGTGGCGTGAGCGCTTCGTTGCCGCAGCGGCCACCCGTCTGAGAGCTTGTGAAAAAATCGTCGCGAGCGAAGGCAGGTCGCATTCCGCCGGAGCGCAGGACCGTTTCGCCGGGAGCGAAACGGAGCGCCAGCCCCGCAGGGGCGAGTCTCACGGAGGAGACGAGCAACCGGAGTGACTATTGAAATACCTGAGGATCCCGAGCACCGCCGGAACGCGAGATCCCGAGCGCAGCAGATTTTTTCTTTTTCGGGCTCCTGCTCGTCTACACTTGGGTGTTGCCACTTGTGGCAAACCCGTGAACGGAGACGCCGACTGCGCTGACTAGGACGACAATGCCTTCCGAAGGTGGGTTAGCAATGCCTGCGCTTCGTCGATTTTCTTCAAGACTTCTGGGTCGTCTTTGAGCTCCTCGAGCGCCGGCCAGGGAACACGTTTCATTGCATCGACCATCGATTCGAGATCACCCGCAAGGCCATTCGCTGGTTTCTTTGCGGACGGTGCGACTCGCAACAGTGCGGAATCGATGCCACCATCCCGGCTTATAAAGTGATCCTTGGCGACTGGATCCCGAAGTATTTTGCGCAGCTGGCGAAGGTCCTTCGAGTTGCTGATCTGGTTCTGATTGACCTTGTCGATGACCGCGTCCATTATCGTCGGCGTCAGTATTTTCTTACTAACACCCATGAGCTCGCGCGCCCAGGTAATTGCGGCCCCCGGTTCTCGTAGGTTGCTGAATTTTTCCGATAACTCGTACACTTCGACAAGCTTGTCGAGCTCACGCACGGTAATGCCCAAAATGCTAGCTGCACTCGCCCGACCGACCAGATCGACGAGGCGGTAGGCCACCATCTCCTTCTCCTTGGAATCCCACTCCTTGCGTTGCCGGTGAATGTAGATCCATACCCGTAGTCGCTCGTCGTCCGAGAGCGTGCGATCGGTGACCTCAGCGGGAATGCGGCGAAACGGCTCCTTGCCTTGCTCGACCAACACCATCGAGTTGGTCCATCGGCGATCCCCGTCGATAATGCGGAATTTCTCCGGTATGCTCGGATGTGGCTCCACCAACAGATGCTCAAAAATCCCCTCATTGGCTTCGATCTGGCGCTGAAACTCAACGTCCTCCTTCGGGCCCAAGCGGGGCTGGCGCTCATTCGGCACCAGGTCGTCGATGTCGACCGTCGTGCGATACGTACGTAAAATATTGCGCCCCAATCGGCGCTCCTGCAAGCCGACGACCGGCGCTTTCTTTCGTGCTTCTCCGCGGGAAACGGAGGCCTCGGTGTTCATGATCAACCCCCACCCTCAATGATTTTCTCGATCTCAAAATGCAGTTGTCCCTGAATGACTTTCTGAACGTTCCGGATCAACAAACCGCGTTTCTTTCAGGTGTTATCATGCGATTTCTTTTCCGTGATCTCAAGGTCCAGAATGTCCTGCGTGAGCGTGCCAAACTGCTCAAATAGCTGGTTGCACCTCTCAGAGTTGATAAACTCGTACAATGCGGCGGATTTTTCGTCGCGTTCCTGGGCGCTCAAGCGTAGGCGATATGCCTGAATTATGTGCTCGCGTAGCATTATTACAGCCGTCACCGCCCGCGCTGGATTAGCTATTAATACGCCGTCTTGGATATCTAGCTGGTTCTTGCCCGCTGGGAACACCCGGGTCGCGAGAACGGCGTGCTCAGCTTTGTCCGCTAACTGATCCTCGCGCAATTTAGTCACGAACTCGGATCTCCACGCCTTGTGATTTTTGGAGTCGTAGACGATGCGCCCACATGACTCGCCGTTATAAACGACCTCATGACGAATGTCGACGCCGGCTACACCCTTATCGATGCGCTTGATCCGACCGTCCTTGAACGCCCCGCGGAGCGCCTCGAATAGATCGACCTCGGCTCCTTCGCCCAACTCCTGGGCCGTTTTATTCTGGAGTTGGCGCTGCATCTCCAGCAGTTTTTTCTCCAGCTTCTGCCGACCCTCGAAGGCGTTGGCCTGCTCTTTTTGCACCGCCTCCGTTTTAGCCTTCTCTAAGGATTCGCGTTGTTGATTGAGCTCCTTCTGCATCCGCTCGCCGAACAATCGCTCCTGCTCGGCCTTCGCAGCCTTGAGCTGCTCCTCGGCCGCTTTTTTCGCCGCCTCGGCCACGGTGACTTTTGGCATCAGGGCTGCTTCGACTCGCTTCTTTGCGTCTTCTCGCGCCTCCGCCTCGCGTTTGGCGGACTCCTGTTTAGCTTGCTCTAAGGCAGCAGCGGCATCTTTTTAAACGGCTCCTCAGCAAAATTTGTGGGTAGTTTTCTACTTGATAGACCCCATGGAGTTAAGGGCGTCTGAGGAAAACAACGATTCTGACGCAAGTCCTACAGGCTCTGGCTGTGGATATATGGACAA
>JBOIEG010000456.1:0-6558 GCA_050740915.1 Gammaproteobacteria bacterium
TATCGAAAGAACCCTTGGCCGGTCTTACGGCCGAGGTGGCCTTGCTCGACCAGTTCGCGTAGCCTAGCCGGGATGGTTAAGCCCTTGCTCTCCCCCAGGATCCGACCCACGGAAAGGCAGACATCGAGTCCTACCGTATCGGCCAGCTCCAGCGGGCCCATGGGCATACCGAAACCACGGGCCGCGTGGTCTATGGCATCGGCGGGCACTCCTTCTTCCAGGAGATGGACGGATTCCAAGAGATAGGGCATCAGGATGCGGTTGATTAGGAACCCGGGTGTGCTTTTTACCGGCAATGGCAGACGATCGATCGCCTTTACGAATACGGCCGCCTTGGCCACCAGCTCATCGCCGTTCGCAGATCCGCCGATCACCTCGACCAGCGGCATCTTTGCGACCGGATTGAAGAAATGCAAGCCCACTAGGCGGGTAGCATCATTGAACGCCTGTTGCAAGCGCTCTAGGGGGATACTCGAGGTATTGGTTGCCACAAAGGCCCCGGGCTTGAGATGCGACTCGATCTGCTGGTAAAGCGTTTGCTTGGCCTGAAGATCTTCCACAATGGCTTCGATGACCAGATCTGCACGCGGGAGCTGCCGCCCATGATGATCGGGTAGCAAACGATCCATCGCCCCTTGGCGCTCGCGACGATCTCTCAAGCGCTTGGAAAACAGAGCGTACGCGCGTTTCAGGGCGGGAGCGATCAATTCCGGCGCCCGGTCTTGGAGCGTTACCTTGAACCCCCGCAAAGCGCACCACGCGGCGATATCGCCGCCCATGGTGCCGGCGCCGATAACATGCACGTGGCAGGGAACGAAATCCGAGGAGCGGCCCCACGAACGCACTCGCTCGCGCAAGAAAAAAAGTCGCACCAGGTTTTGCGCTGTTTCGCCGGTGATCAACTGTGCCACCGACCGGCCTTCCTCAGTCAACATGCGCTTTGGATCGTGGCCGTGCTGACGCCAGAGATCGATCAAAGCGAAAGGCGCTGGATAGTGCGAGGGATCGGCTTTCTTCTTTGCTTCGCGGCGTAGATACCAGGCAAGCGCCGGGCGCGCTAGCGGGTGATTGGTACAAAGCGCAAGCACAGCAGCCCGGCGCCCTTGCACCTTTTGTAGAGCAAGATAGGATGCGGCGCGGTCCAGTTGACGCAGTGGAACGACCCGGTCGACGACGCCCAAGCGTAAGGCCCCCCGGGCATCCACGGTACGTCCGCTGAGCATGAGATCCATCGCCAAGGGTGCGCCGATAAGCCGAGTTAAACGCACCGTACCGCCAAAACCAGGATGGATCCCGAGCAAGACCTCGGGCAGTCCCAACCGGGTTTTAGAGTCTTCCAAAGCGATCCGGTAGCGACAGGCCAGCGCCAACTCGAGACCACCACCGAGGCAAAACCCATGGATGCGCGCCACGGTGGGAAATGGCAAGGCTTCCAGACGCTCGAAGATCGTCTGCCCGCGGACGACCAAAGCAATCGCTTCCGACCGATCGCTAAGCTGTGTGAATTCGCTAACGTCGGCCCCCGCAATAAACCCATTTGCCTTGGCCGACAGGATCACCATGCCTGCCGGAGCCGCCGCGCTTATTTCATCGAGCACGCGGTTAAGCTCTTCCAAGACTTCCGCCGAGAGCACGTTGGTGCTCGCCTCCTGTTTGTCGAAGGTTAGCCAAGCTACGTTACAAGCGTCCGCCTCCAAGCGCCAATGTTTGAATACTTGTGCTGTCATCTTGCCCAGTTAGCCCCCCCGCTCCACCAACATCGCGCCACCTTGCCCGCCGCCGACGCACAGGGTAGCGATCCCCCGAGTGCCCCCTGTGCGGGCCAGGACGTGCAGCAAATGCAACACAATGCGGGCCCCGCTGGCGCCCACCGGATGGCCTAAGCTGATCCCTCCCCCGTCCACGTTTAAACGCTCTCGATCGATCTCGCCCAAGGCCTTGTCCAATCCCAGCTCTGTCCGGCAGGAATCCTTGTCGCGCCAGAAGCGAAGGCAGGCTAAGACTTGCGCCGCGAAAGCTTCGTTTATCTCCCAATAGTCTATGTTCTCCAAGCTCAGGCGGTAGCGCTGTAATAACGGGGTGCTGGCATAGACCGGGCCTAGCCCCATTTGACGTGGATCTAAGGCGGCCCATTGCACATCGACCACGCGTCCAAGGATGGGTAGCTTATGGCGCTGGACGGCGTCACCGCTTGCCAAGATCAAGCAAGCGGCCCCGTCCGTGATCTGCGCGCTGTTGCCGGCCGTGACCTGCCCGAATTCGCGGTCGAAAACCGGCTTTAGACGGCTCAAGGAGTCTGTGGTGGTATCGGGACGCACGCCGTCGTCCTTAGCGTAGTGACTCCCTTGCCAGTCATATACCATCTCAACCTCCGCGAGCTGTCCGTGGGACTGCGCCGCGGCTAAGCGCTTGTGGCTTTGCATAGCGTATTCATCCATGGCCTCACGGGTGATAGCGAATCGGTAGGCCAGCTCTTCGGCCGTCTGTCCCATGGAAAGCCCCACGACGGGATCGGTTAGGCCGCGCAACAATCCGATGACCGGTTTCAAGTAACTTGGCTTAAAACGGCCCAGTGCCTTGATGCGACTCCAAGCATTCTTAGAGCCGTTCAGCTCGCCCAACCATCCCACCATGGGCAGATCAAACAACACCGGGGCGTGACTCATGCTCTCGGTACCGCCGGCCAGCACCAGATCGTAGCGCCCGCTTGCGATGTCACGGGCCGCGCAATCCAATGCCTGCAGCCCAGACGCGCAGTTGCGTTGCACGGTCCATCCCGGCACTCGGTCGCCGCAACCCAGTCGCAAGGCGACCACGCGAGCGATATTGGTCTCATCCGGCCCCGGGGCGATGCATCCAAAGATAAGCTCATCGAGTTCCGCTGCTCCGAACGGCTGCCGCGCCAACAATCCCCTCGCCGCGGCCACCGCCAGGTCAGAAGCGCGAAACGGCCCCGGTTTACCACGTGCTTTCAGAAAGGGCGTGCGGCTGCCATCGACGATGTAAACTGGCCGCCCAAAGCGCGCGAAGCTCCTACTCTCCATTGCGTTGTTCACCATATACACGAAGGTTTTTTAGCGAACAAATTCACCCACTACCTCATCACTATCACGGCATAGCCCTCAGCGCCATCGAATACGATCATATCCTGGCGATAAGGCGTTCCCACTGCGCCATCGCTACTGTTTTTTCATAGTAAGATTCGAACAGGGCTCGAGCCTTCTGCCCCATTTGCGATTTCAATGAGACGTTTGTGTAGAGCTCCCCTATGCATGCCGCAAGACGCTGCTCGTCCCCTAACGGCACAACGAAACCGCAGCCTTCGCTGCGCAACAGCCCTGGAATTTCCCCGCCTTGGTCTCCTATATAAATCGTTGGCTTGCCCGCGGCGGCGATCCCGTAAAACTTACTCGGCACTATAAGCCCCTCTAGTTCGGGGCGCAGCGATATTAGATGGACGTCAGCTAAACCGAGACTATACGCAAGTCGTTCACTCGGCTGATAAGGCTTGAAGATAACGTTAGGTAAGTTCCTTCTTCTTACTGCTTCCGCTATGGGTTGCCGTTGCACTCCATCGCCGATAAAAACAAAAACAATAGTGGGCTCTAATTTTAATAGCTCCGCGGCGCCTGTTATGGTATCAAACTCGTGCGCGCGCCCCATGTTCCCTGAATAGCAAACAATGAATCGGCCTTGAAGATTCCATTCCTTAACCAGGACGTTATTTTCTCTTGCTATTGGTCTTATGCGCGACCCGTCTGCCCAATTCGGTATCACCCGGATCGCTTTGTCCGAGATCCCTTCTGAACGCAGCCTCTGAGCCATTAGATTCCCTATTACAACGTTGTACCGTGCGCCACGGAGAGACGTATTACGCAGACTTCGAATTCCCCGTTCAATAAAACTGACTCCCCGCACTCCGAGATTACTCGCTACCTCGGGAAACAGATCCTGAAGCCAATTGATCTGAGCCGCCCCTCGCACCCTTGCTGCGGCCAGGCTCACTACTGACAGAAGCGGCGGGTCCGTCTTGGCGATCACTACATCTCCGACGCGGAGTATCTTGTACAAGGACCAGCCCGAGCTCACATAGAAGGTCAGGTAATCGACGAACCGCCCTAAAATATTATGTCGTCCAAACGTGGAGCTCCAAACCCTCCTCACACGGACTTTGTTAATTATTTCAAAGTCGGCAAGGTTTGCCTTGCTGTCGCCGTATAGTTGACGGCTGGTGATCGCATGCACTTCGTGGCGACGCGAAGCAAAAAAAAAGCGAGAGCCGTCACCAACTGACTAGTTGCTGACTGATCCGGATGAAAAAATCGATTAACAAAAACAAGTTTCATAAAGACAACAGCGCAACCTTGAACCAATAAACCCATGTACTTAACCGTGGGCCCCCTTGAGGTTACGTCATACACAACTCATGGGCACTTCGATTAATTCGAAGTGCCCGCCCTCACAGAGATGTGAGGACATGGGTCAATCACCTAAAGTGATTGACCCATGGAGCAAGGCAAAAACCATGCTTTTTGCTTTGCGATTCGATAAAGTGCAGGGAAGTAATTTATCGAAGTGCTCGGAATTCGTTTTCCTCTCCGATTTGTTCGCAAACCGATGCGATTATGGTTTCACTCGACGGCGGTGGAGGGGTCTCTAAGGCGGGAACTGACAGGTCTGTCCTTGCTGAGAGTTTGTGAAAAAACCGTCGCGAGCGAAGGAAGGTCGCGTTCCGCCGGAGCGCAGGAACCGCAGTGTATATTGAAATACTGGGGATCCCGAGCACCGCCGGAACGCGAGATCCCGAGCGCAGTAGGTTTTTTCACAAACTCTGAGTTCCCTGTTAGAGGCACCCTGTGTTGTAATAAACAAACAGTTTATGCGATGAACCGGGGTAGCATTGTGTCTTATATTTCACAAAGACTTGACTTAGTTTTATTTATGTATTATCAATACCAACTTAGGGAGCATAAGGAGAGCGTCCGATAGCAGCGATGAAACGGATGACTAATACGAAGTTGACCACCGTGGTTGGCTCGGCGGCGCTGGCGATGGCAATTGGGGTGCCCGCGAAAGCAGTCGTCGTGGTAGGCGGTCATAACGGTTGGGAGGTAAGCTTCGAGGGGAGCGTAAGCGGGTTCTGCGTTTACCAGGACGCAGGTGCCACATTGGGTGGTGTGACGGCTGAAACGCTGGCAACCACAGGCAGCAGGACAAGCGAGGACGCGGTTGTTGGAAGCGGCCTGTTGCCAGCGTTTTTCAGCGTTAGCGAGAGATCACCCGAAGTTGAAGTAACCCGTTTAACCGGCAAGACGCGGATCAGTTTTGCACCGGCGAGCAAAAACGGTGATATAAAAAACTACCTTTCGAATACCGAGCTTAGCCAAGCAGCTTCGCATACGGATTTTGGCGAGACTTATTTTGGCATCGGAGGCGATTTCGGCGCTTTTAGCATTAGGCGCACCTTAAGGCCGTTGCAACACCAAAGCTACCTCACGGACCTGGATTTGCCTGGCGCCGAAGCGGCTGGCGATCTCAGCAACCCGATCGCGCTAGGTCATAGCGGTTACGAGCATTTGGACCCAGACTACGACGCCCGTATCAGTTACAGAACGCCCGATATCGGCGGCTTTCAGGTCGAGGCATTCATGAGTGGTCTATATCACGAAGGTGGATTTCAGTCCACTTGCGGCCTAGCGAAATGCGCGGGTGACCTGACCGCATGGGGGGGTGGCTTACAGCTCGGCCTCGATACGGGCTATGGTAGCGGCGAAGTAAGGGGCTCGCGCTATACCGGCGGAGCGCTCGGCAGCACACTCATGGTGGATGAAGATGCCCTAGATCGAGAAGGGGTCAGACACGAGCACAGCAGCTGGTTGGCCCAGGCCGCGTGGACATTCCCTACCCGTACCAAGCTTGGCTTTAGCTACGGTAGCAGCGAAGTGGATGAGACCAGCGCCCAACGGGCAAGCCGGCTCGACATCGAGGGATCTTATCTTCAGGGGCAAAAGGCTTGGACCGTGGGCGTATATCACGACGTAACCCACTGGTTTAAGCTCGTTGCGGAATATTCCCAGCTCGAACAGGAACGGTTTGACGGTAAAGAGCAGGAAAGCGATGTGGTCGGTGTGGGATGGTCTCTTAGCTGGTAGCGGACACTGCCGCAGCTGGCTGGGCGCATCGTGTATGCGCCTTTTTTTGCCCGTTAGAGAGCGAGCGTTCGATTCGGTGTAGGCCTCAAATTGACCATTCAGTGAACCCGGCGCGTTCGATCGCGATTTGCGCACGGAACAACCACTCGGTGAGGCTGAGACAGACGACCTAGTGTAGTGTTCCTTAAATAACTTTACAGACTTTCCAGTGATTGTTATGGTCTCGCTCATGCCGAACGCCAGCGTGGCGATCAAGTTGCAGCCGGCTGAACGCACGCCGCTGGAGACATGGGGATCCGCACACGGAACTCCGCAACAGGTGGCGCTGCGCTGCCGGATTATCTTGGGCGCCCTGGCGGGTCAGAACAAGGTGTCGATCGCCGAAGAACTCGGCGTAAGCCGGCCC
>JBOIEG010000457.1:0-6794 GCA_050740915.1 Gammaproteobacteria bacterium
AGTTGTCCATATATCCACAGCCAGAGCCTGTAGGACTTGCGTCAGAATCGTTGTTTTCCTCAGACGCCCTTAACTCCATGGGGTCTATCAAGTAGAAAACTACCCACAAATTTTGCTGAGGAGCCCATTTGGTAAACCGAGGATGCACTGGGGTGAAGATGGATCCGATGCCCAAAGATTTCGCTTCTAAACACCAGTAGCACGCCGAGGCCAGTTCGTTCCTAGCCATGATTACCGCTCTTTTTCTATCTGCATTGCTCCTCTCCGTAACCAGCACCATCCACTTTGAGGCACTGACGTTTTTGTCTTCCATTACCAATCGATTCGTTCATCTGCCGCGCCTTACGGTATTGGTAGCCATGCTGTTGCTTCCAGTGGCCCATTTACTTGAAATCACCCTTTATGCCTTGGCCCTACTACTGCCTCACGGATGAGTTGGGGTTAGGTAGTTTTAGCGGAAGTTTTACTGACAGATTTCCAACCTACTTTTATTATTCTGCTGAGAGTTTGTGAAAAAACCCTCGCGAGCGAAGGAAGGTCGCGTTCCGCCGGAGCGCAGGAACCGCAGTGTATATTGAAATACATGAGGATTCCGAGCACCGCCGGAACGCGAGATCCCGAGCGCAGTAGGTTTTTTCACAAACTCAGAGATCTCCCACATTGTTAGCTCCGGTGGGACGATGTTGGATCGTGGAAAAATGCGAGTAGGGGGATCGACGTGGTTGGGTCGGTTAAAAAGGGATGTCATCGGTGAAATCGTGGTCGAGGGTATGGTCGTCAGGGGGATCATCGATGTCGACCAGGACGAAAGTGATTCGATACATGTCCATGCGCCGAATGAAAGGCCGCGCCATTCGGCCCGCTGTTGAAGGAGGAAGCTTATGAAGAACCTGCTGCTGCTTTTGATGTTTGGCAGTCTGGCGGGCTGCGTCAGTTATCAGCCTCAACGGCTCAATACCCGATCGACGCTGCTCAACGATGTCGCGCACATCCGCATTGACCGCAGCCAGATGCCGTTGCCTGAACTGGTTGCGCACGAGTTCAACGCCGAAGGCGGGCTGGGCATGACGGAGATCGCCATGCTGGCGGTGGTCAACAATCCCGACTTGAAAGTGGCGCGCGCTGATGCGCGCGTCTCGCACGCGCAGGCGTTTGGGGCCGGACTGCTGCCCGACCCGCAGTTCCATTTCGGGCTCGATTTCCCGTACAACGCGCTCGGCGCAGTGACTGCTTTCAACATGAGCCTGAGCGAGGATATCAATGCATTGATCCAGCACGACGCGAATCGCAAAGCTGCGCGGGAGGAGGCGCGCAAGACCGACCTGAACCTGTTGTGGCAGGAGTGGCAGATCGTAGCCAAAGCACGCACGCTGTTCGTCAGAGTGACCCAAGATGAGCGGCTCATGGAAGTCCTTGCGAAAAACCGGGCATTGTTTGCCGACCGGTATGACAGGACGCAAAGTGCACCGCACCGCGGACTGTTGTCACTGGACGCGGTCACCCCGCACCTGACGGCGCTTCAAGATGTGGACCGACAGATTCGGGATCTGGAACGGCTGAACAATACCGACAAACACGATCTGAATGCATTGCTAGGGCTGGCGCCGGAAGTGCCGGTGCAGCTCAAAGGTCCAGTGATGTTACCGCCACTGGAGCCAGAACGCGTGCTTTCTCTACTGTCCGACCTCCCGCGCCGTCGTCCGGATCTCATCGCCCTGCAATACAGCTACAACGCCGAGGATCAGCGCTACCGTGTCGCAATCCTGGGGCAGTTCCCCGCCCTCAATCTCGGAATCACTCATGGCCGCGATACCGCCCCATCTATACCACCGGCTTCGGGATCACCCTGACCCTGCCGATCTTCAATGGCAATCGCGGCAACATCGCCATCGAGCAGGCGACCCGGCAGAAGCTCTATGAGGATTATCAGAGTCGGCTCAACACGGCCAACGGTGATGTCCGGCGTATTCTCGATGAACACCGCATCAACGAGCGCCAACTCAGGAAGGTCGAGAAGATCAACCTGGAACAATCCATCCTGCTACAGCGAGTGGCATTGCAAGCGCTGATTGGCGGCGAGTTGCCCATGCCGTATCTCGTAGGAGGAGTCGATCCATGAACAAAAAAAAGGTTGTGCTTTCGCTGCTGGTGCTGACCGTTCTGGTTGGCATTGGCTGGTGGCAATATCAACGGCATGTCGCAAGCAACCAGGCGGCGAGCGCCGGCAATCAGGGGGCCGCGACGCAGGAGATTTCCGCTTTGGTCAAAACCCAACCTCTTCAAATCCGGCCGGTAACCGACACCTTGACCGTTTATGGGGACGTCATGACCGGCAATGTCGAAAGCATCAGTTTCCCGCGCGCGGGGCAGATATCGCGCTTGCTCGTGGTACAGGGGCAGAGGGTAAAGCAGGGCACCCCGCTCGCTACCTTGGTGAGCGATCCCAACACGCAGATGACTTACAACCAAGCGGTCAACGCAGTCAATTCCGCGCGCGGCGAACTGAAGCGTAATGAAAAGCTATTTTCCCTGCAGCTGGCCACCCAGTCGCAGGTCGATAACGCCCGCAGAGCACTTCAAGATGCGCAGGCCAACCTGGCCGCGCAACGCAAGCTGGGGGGAGAACTTGGTTCTGCCACGGTAGCCGCTCCCTTTGACGGCGTCGTTACGGCCCTGGCTGTGGGCCAGGGGGATCGTATTCAGCCTGGCGTCACCATCCTGCAACTGGGCCACACCGACTCGCTGCGCGTTCAATTTGGCATCGAGCCGGATGACAGCCGGCTAGTCAAGGTTGGCATGCCGGTCGTATTGGCGTCCGTACAAAATGTACAGCAAACCATTTCAGCCGCGATTACACAGATGCAGGACCTCATTGATCCCAAGACGCAACTGATCAACGCGATGGTGGTGTTGCCGGTGCAATCGGCGAGTCTTCTTGTGCCGGGCATGCGGGTCAAGGGCGCCATCCAGGTCGGCGAGCACAAAGCATGGGCGGTGCCACGCCAAGCGGTGCTGACTGACGATCAGGGTACCTACATCTTCCAGGTCTCACAAGGCAGGGCCCGCCGGGTCAATGTCACCAAGGGCCAAGAAAGCCAGGGTCTGGTTGCCATCAGTGGAGCGATGGATACCAACTTGCCGGGGGTAGTGCTAGGTAACTATGAACTGCAGGACGGCATGAAGGTAAGGGAGGGCGCACAATGAGTTTCAACCAATGGGCATTGGCTCACCGTAGCGCGATCCTGTTCCTATTCGGCATGCTAGCCTGCGCTGGCATTGTCGCCGCCCTCCAATTGCCAGTGTCATTGTTCCCGACAGTCGATTTCCCGCGTGTAGTGGTATCGGTATCGCTGGATGCCGGCGACCAGCCGGCACAGCAGATGGAGATGCAGGTCACGCGTCCGGTGGAAGAAGCAGTACGGCGAGTGCCGGGCGTGAACGATGTGCGTTCGACCACCAGCCGCGGCTCGGCTGAAGTCTCCATCAACTTCAATTGGGGGTTGGATATGGCGAGCGAGACCTTGCAGGTGAGTTCCGTCATCTCTCAGATCCTGCCGCAGCTGCCCTCCAGCACCCAGCTCAATGTCGACGCATGGACGCGACGGTTTTCCCCATCATCGCCTACAGCCTGACCTCCCCCGCCCAGTCACTGATCCAGTTAAATGACTTGGCGCAATACCAACTGCGACCGCTGCTTTCCAGCGTGCCGGGTGTATCGCGGGTGCAGGTGCTCGGTGGCGCTGTGGAGGAATACCGGGTCACCGTCGACCCGAGCCAGCTACCCGCTTACGGCATGACGCTCGATGATGTCGCGAAGGCACTTTCCGCCGAGAATGTCCTGAGCGCCGTTGGCCGACTGGAAGACCTTTACAAGCTGGCTCTCGTGGTGTCCGATACGCGCTTTAAGAACCTCGACGAGATCCGCCAAACGGTGTTGAGAAGCGGCCCCAATGGCGTCGTCCTCCTAGAGGACGTGGCGATAGTGGAGCCAGCGACGGTGCCGCAATGGATCCGAGTGACAGCGGATGGCAAGAATGCCGTATTGTTCTCGATCTATCAGCAGCCAGGCAGCAACAGCGTTCAGATTGCAAACGATGTCAAGGCCAGACTGGCCGGCTATCAGGCGCAGCTCCCACCTGGGGTAAACATTGCCAACTGGTATGACCAGAGCCAGCTGGTGGTGGCTTCCGCCAGCAGCGTGCGCGATGCGATTTTGATCGGCATCGGCTTGGCGGCGCTGGTACTGCTGTTCTTCCTGCGCAACATCAAGATCACGCTGATCGCCATCATCGTCGTGCCCACGGTACTGGCTGCGACAGTCGTGCTCCTGCAAGTGCTGAACATGAGCTTCAACATCATGACACTGGGCGGTATGGCAGCAGCGGTGGGCCTCATCATCGACGATGCCATCGTCATGATCGAGCATATCGTGCGTAGGCTGCGCGGTCAGGAGGGAAAGACCGAACAGCACGTGATGAATGCAGCCACAGAGTTCTTCCGTCCATTGATCGGCTCGAGCGCTTCAACCATTATTATTTTCTTGCCGCTGGCCTTCCTGACCGGAGTGACCGGCGCCTTCTTCAAGGCCCTGTCGATCACCATGGCGTCGGGCCTGTTCATCTCCTTCATCATCACCTGGCTGGCGGTGCCAATGCTGGCTGGCAAGTTACTCAATCAAAGGGACGCCAACCAAAAAGAAGGTGGCAAGCTGACCGAGTGGATGCACGCCCGCTATCAGCGCTTGCTGGGGCAATTGCTGAATCGGCCTCTGCTGATATTCGTGGGAATTCTTCCGCTACTGGCCATCGGCTGGATCGCATTCAAGAATGTTGGCTCAGGCTTCATCCCAGCAATGGACGAAGGCGGCTTCATACTCGATTACCGCAGCGCTCCCGGGACAGCGCTCTCAGAGACCGACCGGTTGCTTGGCCAAGTGGAGGCCATCATCCGCTTCACGCCTGAGGTGGAGACGTATTCCCGACGTACCGGCACCGGCCTGGCTGGCGGGTTAAGCGAGGCCAACCAAGGCGATTTCTTTGTCCGCCTAAAGTCCGGCCCGCGCCGGACAGTCAGCCAGGTCATGGAGGCCGTTCGCGCCCGTGTCGAGCTCAATGTGCCTGGCCTGACGGTCGATATGTCACAGCTGATGGAAGATTTGATCAGCGACCTGACAGCGGTTCCCCAGCCGATCGAGGTCAAACTCTTCTCCGACAACCCGCAGCAGTTGCCGGCTCTGGCAAAGAAGGTCGCCGCAACAATCGGCAAGATCAGCGGCGTAGTTGGGGTAGAGAACGGCATCAACCCAGCGGGGGATGCTTTGCAGATTCATGTCGACCGCATCAAGGCGGCGTTGGAAGGCATGGACCCGGACGCGATTACCAAGGCGCTCAACGTCTATCTCACAGGCACTGTGACCACACAGGTCGACAACGGCGTCAAGATGATTGGCGTGCGTGTGTGGGTGCCGCAAGACGTGCGCAATACGAAGCTGGACTTAGACCATCTGCAGTTGCGTGCACCCGACGGACATCAGTTTCCGTTGAAGCGGGTGGCCACGTTCGAGGCGGTAACCGGTCAGCCGCAAATCAGCCGGGAAAACCTGAAGCAGATGGTGGCGGTCACCGGACGCATTGCAGGGCGCGACATGGGATCTACCGTCAATGATGTGAAGACGATCATGAACCAGCCCGGCATGTTGCCAAAAGGCGCGTACTATGAATTGGGGGACTGTTATCAACAGCAACAGATCGCCTTCCACGGACTGATGATCGTGTTTGCGGCAGCAGCGGCGCTTGTCTTCTTGCTGCTGCTCTTCATGTATGGGAGCTTCCTATTAGCGGCCACGATTCTGGTGACCGCGCTGCTTGCTGTATCTGCAGTGTTCATTGGACTGTTTGTCACCCACATAGAGTTGAACATCACCGCGATGATGGGGATGACGATAACCATCGGCATCGTGACCGAAGTTGCCATCTTTTACTTTTCCGAGCAACAGGAACTCGCGGCCTCGCAAAATTGGCGCGAATCGTTGATCCTCGCAGGCACCAAACGCATGCGTCCCATTGCCATGACCACCATCGCCGCTATCCTGACGCTGCTTCCCTTGGCGTTCGCTATCGGCCAGGGCTCGGAAATGCAGCAGCCATTGGCCATCGCCATCATCTCTGGCCTCATTGTGCAATTGCTCCTGGTACTCCTGGCGATGCCCGTGCTGTTCCACCTGATGCACCGTAGAGAGCCCCTGCGCAGGACACCTCGCTGCGGGGCCAACCATCTGGCCGGGGAATGCGGCATCCTCCATGAGTTGGTCGCCGCAGCACACGGCGAAACCTGCGCCTGCCGTCTGGATGTTATACCGTCCGATTCGCCCGAGGCCGCCGCGCCCGAAATGACCCTGCCCGCAGGAAAAGAACATGAAGACAGGAATGCACAACAGCGTAGTCACCGCGATGACGACAGCGGTTCTGTTCGGCGCGGGCACACCGCTGGCAGAGGTCGCGGGCGGTTATTTAACGGTTTGTCGTTAATTCTGATTTTGTGCTCATCGATGGCCGGTCATGAATCATCATCGTCTTAATTAACAAGATTGCGCGCCAATGAGACATTCAAGAAGTTCCCACGAATTCATGATGTCATATGCTAGTATAGTGTCCCTTAAATAACTTTACAGGTAAGCCGCCTTCTTTTTTCCCTCGGGGCAGGGTGGATCTGGGCTTGATCTGCTCCATCTTGACCCGCGCCCGCTCGATCTTCTTGATGATGTCCTCGACGGTGGCCGTCCAGATGAAGGGCTT
>JBOIEG010000458.1:0-8979 GCA_050740915.1 Gammaproteobacteria bacterium
GCAGGTAGGGTGTGTCACGATCGCATTGACGGAAGTGGCTCATGCACGTTCGCTCATTGAATCCATTGCCGATCCGATCGGTTTGCACATCAAAAGTTCCGCCTTAAGTCCGACAGGCTCCTAGGAAGCGCAGCAGATACCAGATCTGCTTCTGCCCCACACATACGGGTTTCTTGTCATAGCGGATGAATTGATCCGGCAACCGGTAGTGCAGCCAGTGCTTGGTATAGCCGATCACCCGTACGTGACCGGGGCGCAAGCCCACTTCCTCGTTCAGCTCCCGATACATGGCGAGCTTCGGGGTTTCATTACGTTTTATCCCCCTTGCGGAAACTGCCACGCGTCCATGCCGAAACGGCGGGCCCAAAACACTTGGCTATCCTGATTGCTCAGGATAATACCTACATTAGCCCTGTACCCGTCTAAGTCAATCATCGTCGGAGCGTTCACCTTAAACCGCTATTATTTCTGATCCCGGCGGCCACATCAATCTCTACCCAATCGGAGCCGGCGCTACCAGCGTGAGCATCAATCGAGTAAGGCCCGAACCGCGTCTCGCTCCTGTTCAAGCTCTTCCCGCGTCCTATCTAAGCGGGACTGACTGAAGGCGTCGATCGCAAGTCCCTGCACGATCTGATACCCGCCATCCAGGGTTGTCACCGGGTAGGAAAACACCAGTCCTTCGGGGATCCCATAACTGCCGTCGCTCGCCACCGCCATGCTGGTCCAGTCATCGGGCGGGGTTCCCCTCACCCAATCCCGAATGTGTTCGATGGCGGCGTTTGCTGCCGAGGCGGCGCTGGATGCGCCGCGCGCTTCGATGATCTCGGCGCCGCGCTTAGCGACGTGGGGAATATATTGCGCCTCAAGCCAATCCTGGGTGACTAAGGATTTAGCGGGTTGGCCTCTGACGGTGGCGTGGCTGAGGTCCGGATATTGGGTCGTGGAATGGTTGCCCCAAATACAAACCTTTTTAATTTCGCCGATGCTTGCCTCCGCTTTTTTGGCTAATTGCGCTAGCGCGCGATTGTGGTCTAAGCGGGTGAGTGCGGAAAACTGGTTGGGCGACAGATCGGGCGCGCTGCTGAGGGCAGTGAGGGCGTTGGTGTTCGCCGGGTTACCGACCACCACGACCTTGACATCGTGGCTCGCACGCTCGTTGAGCGCCCTGCCCTGCACCTTGAAGATGCCGGCGTTCGCCGCCAGCAAGTCACTGCGCTCCATACCGGGACCGCGCGGCCTTGCTCCGACCAATAGCGCGAATTGCGCCCCGTCGAAGGCTACCTTGGGGTCCTCCGTGACCACGATGTCCGCCACCAGTGGGAACGCGCAATCCTCCACTTCCATGGCCACGCCCTGCAATGCCTTCATCGCCGGCGTGATCTCCAAGCAGCGCAGCACCACCGGCTGGTCGCTCCCCAGCATCTCGCCCGCGCCGATCCGAAACAGCAACGAATAAGCGATTTGACCGGCAGCCCCGGTGACGGCCACCTGTGCGGCTTGTTTCATTAGGCGCTGTTCTCCTCTTGCTCGTTTAGCATGTCATCTTTGGTCTAAAGGCACATATTCTCTGCGCTCGGACCCAATATAGAGCTGCCGTGGTCGCCCAATGCGGAAATCTTGATCGGTGATCATCTCCATCCATTGCGCTATCCACCCGGCCGATCGGGCGAGGGCAAACATGACGGTGAACATGCGGGTGGGGATCCCAAGCGCTTTAAGAATAATGCCGGAATAAAAATCAACGTTTGGGTAGAGCTTGCGCTCGATGAAATACTGGTCTTCGAGGGCGATACGTTCTAACTCCATGGCGATTTCGAAAAGCGGTGGTTCGGCCCCGGTGCCCATTTCATCCAAGACATCGTGACAGGCCTGGCGGATTATTGTGGCGCGCGGATCGAAGTTCTTGTACACGCGGTGACCAAAGCCCATGAGGCGGAAGGGATCGTTTTTGTCTTTCGCTCGATCGATATAGGTTTTTATGTTCTTCGAGTCCCCGATTTCCTCCAGCATCAGGATCACGGCTTCGTTGGCCCCGCCATGGGAGCGGCCCCATAAGGTGGCGCAACCGGCGGAAATGCACGCGAAGGGGTTAGTCTCCGCACTCCCCGCTAAGCGCACCGTAGAGGTGCTCGCATTCTGCTCGTGATCGGCGTGCAGGATCGCCAATAATTCCAGCGCCCGCACGGCCTTAGGATGGGGCTCGTAGGGCTCGCTCGGCCGCGCAAACAGCATGTTCATAAAATTTTCCATGTAGCCCAGTGAGTTATCGGGGTATACGAAAGGCTCGCCCAGACCATATTTATAGCATTTCGAAGCGATATTCGGCATCTTGCCGATCACCATTTGGGCCGTAAGCTGGCGGTGTTCCTGGTCAAAGATGTCGATCACCTCGTGGTAATACGAAGCCATCGCCCCGGTGACGCCCACCATGATGGACATGGGATGCGCATCATAGCGGTAGCCGCCGTAGAACTTGATCAAATGCTCGTGCACCATGCACTGCTCCTTGATCGAGCTTTCGAACCGCTGCATTTGGGCCCGCGTAGGTAATTCCCCGTGGATCAGCAAGTAACAGGCCTCCAGGTAGGAGCCGTGTTCGGCTAACTGTTCGATAGGATAGCCGCGGTGCAGCAAAATCCCGCTCTCGCCATCGAGGTAGGTGATGGCGCTGCGGCAACTGGCCGTGGTCAGATACCCCGGGTCAAAGGCAAACATCCCCAGCGCTTTGTACAGATCCCGGGTATCGATCACTGGCGCTCCCGCGGTTCCTCGATAGACAGGGCATTCGATCGATCGACCGCTGCGATTGTCCACGATGGTAACTGTGTCTTTGCTCATACTGCCCACCCAATCTGAGGAGGTTCTCTTCGTCTATTTTTTAGCCACAATTCTCTCGATATTTACCAGCGTTTGGTCTAGCATACATTCGGTTGCGGCGTCGCAGCAAGCGAGGCCTGACCAGCGTACCCAGCTGAGATGTCACCGGCAATCCGATCACGAAGATATAAGCTATATTGTTCAATAGCTTTCGTCAGCGCTGCGATGATTTGGCGGGATCTGCTGGAGCACAGGGAGATCCTACCGTTGACCACTAAGCGACCATTGCGATGAAAACCTACACCCTGGCTGAATTGCACAGCGACAACGCCGCCTACCTGGATAAGCTCTATCAGGATTACCGCTTGGATCCGGCCTCCGTTGCGGGATCCTGGAGAGGGTACTTCGAGCAGATCCAACAGGAAACTCAGCCTGAGCGCGAGCTTCTGCGCCCGAACAAATCCGCAGTCTCCCCGAACTCCTTGAGCGTTAGCGCGCGAAAACAGGTTGCCGTGCTGCAACTCATTAATGCCTATCGTTTCCGCGGCCACAGGCAAGCCGATCTGGACCCATTGCGCCAGCATGTGCGCCCCGATGTGGCGGAGCTCGACCCCGCCTTTCACGGCTTGGGAAATGAGGACAGGGAATGCGTTTTTAACACCGGCTCCCTTTACGGTCCCCCCGAAGCCACGTTGAGCGATATCCTCAAGACCCTTCAGCAGACCTATTGTCGGAGCATCGGTGCCGAATACATGCATATTAATGAAACCGCACAAAAGCGCTGGCTACAGCAACGCCTGGAATTAAACAAGGCGACTCCCGATTTCAGCGCGGATAAGCGCCGACACATTCTCCGTGGAATCATAGCGGCCAGTAAGCTGGAAGAATATCTGCACAGCAAGTATGTCGGCCAGAAGCGGTTCTCGTTGGAAGGCGGAGAAAGCCTGATCCCATTGCTAGAGGAGTTGGTACAGCATGCGGGAGATTACTCCGTGCGCGAAGTGGTGATAGGAATGGCGCATCGCGGGCGAATAAATGTGCTGGTCAATACCGTGGGCAAGCGCCCCGCCGAGCTGTTTCAAGAATTCGAGGGAAAAAACAAGACCTTGGGTTCTGGAGATGTGAAATACCATCTCGGTTACTCTTCCAACATCGACACCTCGAGCGGTGCGATCCACCTCACCTTGGCGTTCAATCCGTCCCATTTAGAGATCATCGATCCGGTGGTCGAAGGCTCGGTGAGAGCTCGCCAAGAGCGACGCAAAGACCTCAGCCGCGACTTGGTATTGCCTATCATCATCCACGGTGACGCCGCTTTTTCTGGCCAGGGCGTGGTCATGGAAACCTTTAACCTTTCCCAAACCCGCGGTTACACGACGGGCGGTACCATCCACATCATCGTCAACAATCAGATCGGCTTTACTACCAGCGACCCGCTGGATTCCCGGTCCACACTCTACTGTTCGGACGTAGCCAAGATGGTGCAAGCCCCCATCTTCCACGTCAACGGTGACGATCCGGAGGCATTGGTGTTCGCAGGCCAACTCGCGCTGGATTACCGGATGGAGTTCAATCACGATATCGTTATCGACTTGGTTTGCTATCGCCGCCATGGTCACAGCGAAGCCGACGAGCCCGCCGCTACCCAACCACTCATGTACCAACGCATCCGGCAGCATGCGGGAATTCAGAAGCTCTACTCCGAGAGTCTTATCCGGGAGGGCGTTGTTTCGCCGAGTGAGCTACAAGCGATGGAAGAGGATTACCTAGCGGCTCTCGATCGCGGCCAAATCGTCGTGAAGGAAGCCCCAGATGAGGTAACGGATGAATATCGCATCGATTTTGATCCATTTAGAGGGACCGACTGGCGAGCCCCGGCAACCACGGGCCTAGAACGCGAGTGGGTGCAGCGCTTGGGTGAACGCTTCACGAGCTTACCGGAGGGTTTCATCTTGCACACGAGCGTTAGCCGTATCATCGAAAACCGCCGCGCTATGAGTCGGGGAGAACATCCCCTGGACTGGGGATTTGCGGAAACCTTGGCCTATGCGTGCTTGGTAGAAGAAGGCTACCCGGTGCGTATCTCGGGCCAGGACAGCGCCCGCGGCACCTTCTTTCACAGGCACGCCGTGTTGCACAACGTCACCAACGGCAACACCTACCTCCCGCTGCAGCACATCGCGCAGGACCAGGCTCATTTTTTAATCATTAACTCCATCCTTTCCGAAGAAGCCGTGCTCGCATTCGAATATGGGTATAGTAGCTCAGAACCCAACGCTCTGGTGATCTGGGAAGCCCAATTCGGTGACTTCGGCAACAACGCCCAAGTAGTGATAGATCAATTTATCAGCTCCTGCGAAGCAAAATGGGGACGCTACTGCGGGCTGGTGATGTTCCTTCCGCACGGTTACGACGGCCAGGGACCCGAGCATTCCTCGGCACGCCTGGAACGCTACCTACAACTATGCGCCGAAGACAATATGCAAGTGTGCATTCCGAGCACACCGGCTCAGATGTTTCATCTGCTGCGACGGCAGGTGCTCAGACCCTATCGCAAGCCCCTGGTTGTGATGACCCCGAAGAGCCTGCTGCGGCATAAGCTTTCAACCTCAAGCCTGGAAGAGGTGTGCGAAGCGGGATATCGGCTGGTGATCGATGACATCGACCCCATTGACCCACATTCCGTGATCCGTGTGCTCTTCTGCAGCGGCAAGGTCTACTATGACCTCTTGGAAACACGCCGTGCGAACCCTATCCAGGACATCGCCATTTTACGGCTGGAACAGCTTTACCCCTTTCCTAAGCCGGAGGTCGAAGCCTTGCTACACCGCTATCCGAACGCCAAAGATGTGGTTTGGGTGCAGGAGGAGCCGCGCAATCAGGGTGCATGGAGCTACCTTCTATCTCACCTGCATCTGTTTGGCTGTCTTGAGCAAGGTCAAATGCTGCTACTCGCGGCGAGGCCGAATTCGGCCTCGCCAGCGGTCGGATACTTGACCAAGCATTTAGAACAGCAACAACGCATCGTGAGCGATGCCTTGTTGTTATCGCGGGTGGATGTCCTGGAACAGAAACGTGCGTAAACCTGTGCTCGGGAAGCTCCACACCGTGTTAATAGAGCTTAGGGTGCCACCGCTCGCCGAGTCCGTTTCGGAAGCCACCCTGTTGGAGTGGCATAAACAGACGGGCGATCGTGTTACCCGCGGTGAAAATTTGCTTGACTTGGAAACGGACAAAGTCACCTTGGAAGTCCCCTCCCCAGAGAGCGGGGTATTAAAAGAAATACGCAAACGATCGGGCGAGCCCGCCGTGGCGGGGGAAGTGCTAGCCCTGATCGACAGCGACGGCGCCCATGCCGAGCGGGAAGAACAGCGCAAGCCCGAAAGCTCCCACTTGCAAACGCCCTCTATTGCGGCGGCGACGGCCCAACAAGTGCCGAAACTAAGCCCCTCGGTACGCAAGATCCTCACCGAACACAGGCTCTCCCCGGGGGAGATCCCCACTTCTGGTAAGGGCGGGCGCCTCACCAGGAACGATGTGCTAAGCTACCTTCAGGCACAGCCTCCCGTCGCCCCTCAAGCGCTTCCAGAACCCCCCTCGAACAAGCCCGAGGAAAAGCCCCCCGGTCGTGAGCGCCGAGAACCCATTAGCCGCCTGCGCCGACGCATCGCCGAGCGCCTTTTAGCAGCGCAGCACGAAAACGCGCTATTGACTACCTTCAACGAGGTCAATATGCAAGCCGTGATGGCGCTGCGCCATCATTTGGGCGATGCCTTCGAGCAACAGCACGGGGTGCGCTTAGGATTTATGTCTTTCTTTGTAAAGGCGTCGCTGGAGGCGCTAAAGCGCTTTCCCCTGCTCAACGCATCTATCGACGGGGAAGACATTCTCTACCATGACTATTACGACCTAGGGATCGCAGTCAGTTCTCCGCGAGGATTAGTGGTGCCGGTGCTGCGAGACGCCGATCAAAAGAGCTTTGCTGAAATAGAGCAGGAAATCCGCTTGCTTGGCCAGAAGGCCCAAGAATCTACGCTGGTACTCGAAGAGCTAAGCGGGGGGACATTCACCATAACCAACGGTGGCGTTTTCGGCTCTTTGCTCTCTACCCCTATCATCAATCCGCCGCAAAGCGCGATCCTCGGCATGCACAAGATCTCGCAACGCCCCGTGGTAGAAATCGGCGAGATCGTGATCCGTCCCATTATGTATCTCGCGCTTTCCTATGATCACCGCCTTATCGACGGGCGCGACGCAGGACAATTCTTGGTCACGATCAAAGAACAGCTCGAAGACCCGAACCGGATGTTGCTCGGGATCGGGAGCCGAGCAAAATAAGGGCACTTCGAAAAATGGGCTTCCTGCCACATTTTTATCTCGAAAAGCCAAAATGCGATTTTAGCTTTTCTCCATTTTCCAATCAGTTGCCTGATTGTAAAATGACGGCACCTCCCTGTACCGAATGGGCCTCTCGAAATTTTCGAGGTGCCCATAAGCCCGCTGCAGGCCCCTAGGGAACAATGAACAACATACCGAGTGCTTCATGGACTCTTTCGATGTACTAGTGATCGGTGGCGGTCCGGGCGGTTACGTGGCTGCGATCCGTTCGGCGCAACTGGGCATGCGCACGGCCGTGGTGGACGAATGGAAAACAGAGAATGGCAAACCCGCGCTCGGGGGCACTTGCTTGAACGTGGGTTGTATCCCTTCTAAAGCCTTGCTGGATTCCTCTCACCATTTTGAGTTCATCACCCGCCACGCGAAGGCCCACGGCATTGAGGTTGGCGATGCGCACTACGACCTTGGGTTGATGATGCAGCGCAAAAACAAGGTGGTGTACACCTTGACCCAAGGAATAGCGACTTTATTCCGCAAGCACAAAGTGGAATGGCTGCAAGGCCACGCCCGATTGGTAGGCAATCTACAGGTAGAGATCAGACCCCACGACAAGGATGAGAAACGGGTGGTCTCGGCGGCACATATCATTATCGCGACCGGATCCGTTCCTGCGTCTATTCCCCAGGCGCCGATAGACCAAAAGCACATCGTCGATTCCACCGGGGCGCTGTGTTTCAGCGAGGCGCCTAAACGCTTGGGCGTGATCGGGGCTGGCGTCATAGGGCTTGAGCTCGGCAGCCTGTGGCGGCGTTTAGGCTCAGAGGTGATCGTCCTGGAAGCCCTCCCAGACTTTCTCCCCAGCAGCGACCACAACATCGCACAAGCAGCACTAAAAACTCTAATGCAACAAGGGCTTGCGATTACGCTCGGCGCTCGTGTGAGCGAGACCAAAGTCACCGCTAAGGGCGTGACACTGCATTACCAGCAACGAGGCGAAGAACAAGACATATCGGTAGATAAAATTATCGTCGCCGTGGGGCGCAAACCCTACACCGAAAATCTCAATATCGAGGCGCTTGGAATAGAAACAGATGCGCAGGGATTCATCGGGGTGGATGATTATTGCCGCACCCGGGTGCCGAATATTTACGCTATCGGAGATGTGGTGCGCGGCCCAATGCTGGCGCATAAGGCTCAAGAAGAAGGGATGGCGGTGGCCGAGCACATCGCCGGGCAGGCCTCGTTCGTCGACCATGACACCGTGCCTTGGGTGATCTACACCTGGCCTGAGATCGCCTGGGTGGGCAAGACCGAGCAGAGTCTCAAAGCCGCGGGAGTTGAGTTTCGCAGCGGTAGCTTTCCGTTTCTCGCCAGTGGACGGGCTCGCGCCATGGGCGAAACCGAGGGATTGGTCAAGGTGATAGCGGATGCCAAAAGCGACCGTGTTTTAGGCGTCCACATCTTTGGGGCAAATGCCTCCGAGCTTATCGCGGAAGCCGTGCTCGCGATGGCGTTCGAGGGCGATAGCGAAGATATTGCACGGACGATTCACGCCCACCCGACTCTTGCGGAGGCCTTGCACGAGGCAGCCTTAGCGGCGAAAGGCCGTCCCATTCACATATAACGCGGACGCCGCGCTCGCTGGCCTCATTCGACCCACACGCTGGTATGAACGGCCGCCACAGAATGCGCTAACAGTCAATTCCAATAGAGGTATGAGTCTGAACGATCGGTTTTGAATTGCTAATTGAATAACCGATTGTTGTTGCCTGTGGAGCTTGTGGACAGCCGCCGACCTGTGGGCAAGCGGTGGGAAACGCG
>JBOIEG010000459.1:0-2755 GCA_050740915.1 Gammaproteobacteria bacterium
GCAGGTAGGGTGTGTCACGATCGCATTGACGGAAGTGGCTCATGCACGTTCGCTCATTGAATCCATTGCCGATCCGATCGGTTTGCACATCAAAAGTTCCGCCTTAAGTCCGACAGGCTCCTAGGAAATCAGCTGCTAACAAGAGTGAATTGTTAGCCACATCCGTTCGGAATAACGGGTACAGCCTGCAGGTGCGACAAATTGTCGCGCGACAATTTGCCGCATTCCCGAACGCTTGCTCTCCTGCTAGGATCCCCACCATTGAAAAGTTGCCGTCACTATAGTTTGGCGTTGGTGCCTCCATGTCACAAACGGCATGGTCTCGTCGAGATGCCAGGGAGCGAGCACCCGAAGCGGTGAGCGAGGGTGTGGCCCGTCTTTATTCGAGTGCGCTGTTGGAACGTCAAGCCCAATGGGAGTCGAATGCGCGACTTATCTCTGGCGCATTCTCATTGCCATCCTCAGCGCCCAAGGGATCTGCGTGAGGGATATGGAAGGCTGCGATTATATCGACTGCCTGACCGGTGCCGGTGCATTGGCCCTAGGATATTCCCATCCAGTGGTCGACGAGGCAGCTCAACGTGCCTTAAGGGACCCGTAAAGCTGTTGCTGGGGATGTCTCGATCGCTAGATTAGTAGCGTTTGGTATTCTCGTTTCTTTGAGGAGGTTCAAACATGATACGAACAGGTGGGCTTCAAAAGGGTCACGTCGACAAACCCCCAGTGGAATGGACTGAAGACGGGGTAACAATCTCGCTCGGGGAGCCGTCTAGTCACATGGCGTCGGAGACTGTTGATAGCCATAGCAACGCCTACTATCTAGACCGGCAAGCAGCCACGGAGTCCAACGCTCGCAGCTATCCACGCCGATTGCCTATCGCGCTGCGAAGGGCGCAAGGTATTTATGTCGAAGATGTCGAGGGCCGCACTTACATCGATTGTCTCGCCGGGGCGGGTGCCTTGGCGTTGGGACATGGTCACCCGGTGGTGATGGAGGCGATAGAACGTAGCCTGGCGGAGGGTATTCCGCTTCAGACTCTGGATTTGACGACGCCCGTTAAGGATGCCTTCGTACAGGAGCTATTTGCCAGTCTGCCAAACGAATTCGCCGCCAATGCCCGCATTCAGTTCTGTGGTCCATCGGGGGCGGATGGGATTGAGGCGGCCCTGAAACTGACCAAGACCGCCACCGGACGACGAACTGTTTTGGCGTTCCGCGGCGCTTATCATGGGATGACTCATGGGGCATTGGGGCTCACGAGTGAGATTGGGCCAAAGATCGACGTTTCGGGCTTAATGGGGGAAGTGCATTTTCTGCCTTTCCCGTATAGCTACCGCTGTCCCTTCGGGGTGGGAGGTGAAAAGGGGAGCCAGGCGTCTATCGCTTACATCGCGCGTTTATTGGATGACGCACACAGTGGCATTACACCCCCAGCAGCGATGGTCGTTGAAGTGGTCCAAGGAGAAGGCGGCGTTATCCCAGCACCTCGTGACTGGCTTAGGGAGATCCGCCGCCTTACCCGAGAGCGCCAGATCCCGCTCATCATCGATGAAGTGCAAACGGGTTTAGGTCGCACGGGGACGCTGTACGCTTTCGAGCAATCAGAGATCCTACCGGATGTCCTGGTGCTTTCCAAAGCGATCGGCGGCGGTTTGCCGCTGAGCGTCGTGGTCTATTCAGCCAATTTGGACCGATGGGAAGCCGGGGCTCACGCGGGGACCTTCCGCGGCAATCAACTGGCAATGGCGGCAGGCATCGCGAGCCTACGTTTCATTAAGGAGCACCGACTGGATCAACATGCTGCGCGCATGGGAGAGCGTTTGCTGGAGCACCTGCGACAACTCCAAGAAGAATTTGCTTGTCTTGGAGACATTAGGGGGCGAGGGCTGATGCTCGGCGTCGAAATGGTGGATATCTCACGAGAACCCGATCATCTCGGCGCTTATCCACCCTATGGCGATCTGGCGCGCCGCATTCAAGCGGAGTGTCTGTCGCGTGGTCTTATTGTCGAATTGGGTGGGCGGCAGAACTGTGTCGTGCGTTTTTTGCCACCTTTAATAATCACCGCGGACGAAATCGACCGGGTGGCGGCGATCTTTGGGAAAACTATGGAGTAGTGGACAGCGTACGATAGCCGGCCTGGGTGAGGAAGCAAGATGAGGGTGAGTTAGGTCGTCAGAGTTCGTGAAAATCTGCTGCGCTCGAGATCTTGTGTTCCGCGGTGCTCGGAATCCTCATGTATTTCAATATACATTCCGGTTGCTCGTCTCATCCATGAGACTCACCCCTGCGGAGCTTGCGCGGCGTTTCGCTCCCGGCGAAACGCTCCTCCGCTCCGGCGGAACACGACCTCCCTTCGCTCGCGACGATTTTTTCACAAACTCTCAGGCCGTAACCCGCCCATAAAGTGAGTGACGCCGCTCCACGCGGCTAACTTGCCACATAAGATCAGGATAAACCCAGAAATATTTAAAATTCGTCGGGCCAGCTGCGTGAAGTATGAATAACGGCGAGTACTTCAACGGTGCTTTTATGGAGTCGATAGGCAGCGATGTAAGGGTAGCCCACAATCACCAACTCGCGGGTACCAGCGACCCGGCCACGTCGGCCTAGGGAAGGATTGGTTAACATGTTATTGCGGATCTTGGCGATAAGCTGGGACGCTGCGGGAGGATTATCTTGTGACACATAGGAGAAGATTTCATCCAAATCTGCCCTCGCTTGCGGCGTATATCGGACCTTCATGCGCCATCG
>JBOIEG010000460.1:0-1770 GCA_050740915.1 Gammaproteobacteria bacterium
GCAGGTAGGGTGTGTCACGATCGCATTGACGGAAGTGGCTCATGCACGTTCGCTCATTGAATCCATTGCCGATCCGATCGGTTTGCACATCAAAAGTTCCGCCTTAAGTCCGACAGGCTCCTAGCGCCGCCTCGATTTGAGCGATGGCGAGATCAAGCATGCGCACCGTTTCCAGAGCCGGCGTTTGCTCCCGTCTGTCTTGTTGCGCCATAGGGGCTCGTTCCAGATCTTGCGGCACTAGGGAAGCTACGCCGTTGCTCAGCGCCGGCGTATCGCTTATCTCAGCTAGCTTCAGGTACTGCTCCAGATCGAGCAGCCTGGCGGCCTTTCGAAACGGCTCGGAAGGGCCATTCCATCCGAGCTCGATCCCGTATCGCTGCGCGTCGCGCACGAACGCGGCGAGTAATTGCAGCGCACAGGCATCAATGAGCTCGATCCGAGAAGCATCGAGCAAGACCCGCTGCCTCGCCTCTAACAAGCTGCGGAGCTTCTCCGATAGCGCTTGCACCTGCGCTATCCTGAGCTCGGTATCGAGTTGAATCACGCAATCTGCCGTGCTCGTGTGTTGCCTGTTCATCTCTGTTGTATTCCCACTGCGCTCCCAAACGTCGTTTTAGAGTCATCGGCTAGCGACAAGACTACCTCCTGATCGTCTGGCGGGCACTTCACAGCGGTTCCCCTTTGATCAAAGTCTTGAAGCCAAACTCTGTACCGCTCCTTAGAACTCTTCCCATTCGGTGTCGTCCGTTCCGGTGCCGATGCGCACAGATGCGGGCTTGGCGGGCTTCGCGGCGGAGGCCGCCGCTTTTTTCTCCTTCCACGGCCGAGCCGGGCCGCGCCGCTCCCCGCCGGGATAATCCGACTGGGATTCCGCTGCTGCAGCCCGAGGAAGCTTGAAAAACGCGATCAACTCATTTAAGCGCTCGGCCTGCTCGCTCATGGTCCCGGCGGCCGCGGCGGATTGCCCCACCAAAGAGGCGTTTTGCTGCGTCATCTCATCCATTTGTACCACCGCCTTGTTGACTTGCTCGACCCCGGATGCCTGCTCCCGGCTCGCGGTGGCGATCTCACCGACGATGTCGCTCACTTTCTTCACCGCATTGACGATCTCTCCTAAGGTCTTGCCGGAGGCATCCACCAGCTTGGCGCCGTCCTCCACCTTGGCCACGCTGTCTTGGATCAATTCCTTGATCTCTTTCGCCGCGGTGGCGCTGCGCTGGGCGAAGTTTCTCACCTCACTCGCGACCACCGCAAACCCACGCCCTTGTTCACCGGCACGCGCCGCCTCTACCGCCGCGTTCAGGGCTAATAAATTGGTCTGAAAGGCGATCTCACCGATCACCCCGATGATGTCGGCGATCTTGCGGCTCGCCGCATTGATCGCGTTCATCGCCACCACCGCCTGACCGACCACCTCACCCCCGCGCTCGGCCTGCTGTCTGGCGCTGACGGCGAGCTCATTGGCTTGGCGCGCGTTGTCCGCATTCTGGCGCACCGTCGCGGTCATCTCTTCCATGCTGCAGGCGGTCTCCTCGAGGCTGGAAGCCTGCTCCTCGGTGCGTTGGCTCAAATCGGCATTGCCTTGCGAGATCTCTTCGGCCTTCACATGGATCTCGCTGGCGCCGGCTTTGACTTCGCCGATCACCTGAGAGTTTGTGAAAAAACCGTCGCGAGCGAAGGAAGGTCGCGTTCCGCCGGAGCGCAGGAACCGCAGTGTATATTGAAATACATGAGGATTCCGAGCACCGCCGGAACGCGAGATCCCGAGCG
>JBOIEG010000461.1:0-1267 GCA_050740915.1 Gammaproteobacteria bacterium
GAGGACATCATCAAGAAGATCGAGCGGGCGCGGGTCAAGATGGAGCAGATCAAGCCCAGATCCACCCTGCCCCGAGGGAAAAAGAAGGCGGCTTAACTGTAAAGTTATTTAAGGGACATTACACTAGGGATGACCCATGCTCGTGTCGGGCTCTGCTTTTCATCGAACTAAAGGCTCCTTGTCCTTCCTTCGGCGCCGCATCTCCTTTGGATCGGCTAACAATGGGCGGTAGATCTCGATGCGGTCGCCCGCACGTGCGGGATTGGTGGGCTTGGTCAATTGACCAAACACTCCCACCCGGTTGATCTCTAGATCGATTTCTGGAAATCGCCCGAGTAAACCAGAACGTTCGATCGCTTCCGTAATGCTTGTCCCCTGGGGAATACGGACAGTGACAAACGCGGCTGTGTTCACCCGCGCATAGGCGATCTGGACGCTTATACTCTCAGTTTCTGCCATAGCATTCCTGGGCGCGGCGGCAAAAAGCATTTACTAGAGAATCGGCAACTTCGGCAAAAACTCTCCCAAAGGCGATACCTAACAGTCCGCTCTTATACTCAAACTCCATATCCAGAGAAACCCTACAACCGGATTCGCCTAAGGGTTCAAACTGCCAAGCACCGGACAGTCGGGCAAAGGGTCCCTCCACTAGATCCATATCGATGCGGTGCGGCGGCGCCAAGCGGTTCAAGGTGGTAAAAGATTGTTTTATAGCCGCTTTCGCTAGCGAGATGGTCGCTTTTACCTGAGACGTATCTCGGGAGAGCAAGCGCACGGAGGCGCACCACGGCAGAAATTTTGGGTACGATTCCACATCGTTTACCAAATCGTACATTTTGGCAGCGCTATAGGGCACTATGGCGCTTCGTTTAAACATAGGCATGGTTTCGGCTAGACGCTAAAATTATAAATTACTATAGGGCACTTCGAAAATTCCATCCGTAGAATTTTTCGCATATTCCCTATGGCGCCGGGCACTTCGAATTAATCGAAGTACCCGATAGGGGCCGACCATCCGCAACCCTTATAAACAATGGCAACCAAGACAAAAAACCGTTCCTCGGTACCATCCACTATTGCGCTAAATAAAAAAGCCAAGCACGACTACTTCATTGAAGAGCGTGTGGAAGCCGGGTTGCAACTAGTGTAGTGTCCCTTAAATAACTTTACAGTTAAGCCGCCTTCTTTTTTCCTTCGGGGCAGGGTGGATCTGGGCTTGATCTGCTCCATCTTGACCCGCACCCGCTCGATCTTCTTGATGATGTCC
>JBOIEG010000462.1:0-2977 GCA_050740915.1 Gammaproteobacteria bacterium
GCAGGTAGGGTGTGTCACGATCGCATTGACGGAAGTGGCTCATGCACGTTCGCTCATTGAATCCATTGCCGATCCGATCGGTTTGCACATCAAAAGTTCCGCCTTAAGTCCGACAGGCTCCTAGCGCAGCAAAAAAAAGGCTGGCAACATCCTCCCCCGGACAAATAGGGGACACACCTGGGACACACCACGGTTTATGCTAGACTCCATCGCACTTTCCTCACTGGAGTCATCCCATGCCCCGCCGCGCCGGCCTCGCGCTACCGAATGTTCCGCTTACATTATCGGGTAGTAACACTACTGGATAAGACCCTGATTTTTGAGATCCCAACACAGGTCCGGGGGCACCGGGCGCGTTGGCCTAAAGTTCTGATCATCGATGCGCTGCTGAATTAATCGGTTATGGTCTTTGATGTAGGCCTCGCAATCCGCAACTGTCTTGAAGTTGCGGACTTGTTGCTCGTGCCACTTACGGTCCTCGGGGGGCATGGAGGAGTAACCCCAGGTGTTGTCCCAGGTGCTCTGCCATTCAAACGCGGCACTGAACTGCGGCGCAAGAATGAGCATAACGGAAACGGCGATGAGTAGTAATAATTGTCGTTTCATGGTTAATTCCCCGGGTGCAGATCGATTAGAAGATTAAAACGCTGCAAGGGCCATGCCACCGCCATGAGTAAGCTGGAGGTTGGAGGCCTTTCTCACCCATCTCGCGGTTAACCGAAAGGTGGCCGCCTCCACCTTCCTTGTACAAGAAGAGAAGATCGCCGACCCGATTGCCGTCGTCGAAGACGGGGTGATGGGTAAGGTCTGCGTGCTCGTAGGTGTGTATCATGTTCGATTGTCTCGCCCACATCACGATGGCGAGCACCCCCAGACGGCAAGATCGACGCCACGACACTGCGCACGAGGCGCACCGGCATCCGGTGCGCCAGCTTGTCGCCTTCCCAAGGTGGTGCCGATCATGTAAAGGCGGCCAGCGGCCACGGTCGCAATCTGGGTCTTGTCGCCTATCTCGGCGAGGGTGACACTACTGTATGAGACCCTGATCTTTGAGATGCCAACACAGGTCCGGGGGCACCGGGCGTCCTGGGTTAATGTTCTGATCATCGATGCGCTGCTGAATTGATCGGTTATGGTCTTTTATGTAGGCCTTGCAATCGGCAACTGTCTTAAAGTTGCGGACTTGTTGCTCGTGCCCCTTGCGGTCCTCGGGGCGCATGGAGGAGTAACCCCAGGTGTTGTCCCAGGTGCTCTGCCATTCAAACGCGGCACTGAGCTGCGGCGCAAGAATGAGCATAACGGAAACGGCGATGAGTAGTAATAATTGTTGTTTCATGGTGAATTCCCCCCCGAAAGAACACGGGTGCAGATCGATTAGAAGGTTAATCGATTAGAAGATTAAATGCTACATCCTGTTTCAGAGACAAACGGCCCGACTGCGTGCCGGTGGGGATCGCCCTCATCGTCACCCCCGAGGGTCTGCCCCTGGCCAATCAAGTGATGGCGGGCAATACTCGGACAAAAGCACGCTCGAGGAGTTTCTGAAAACAATCGCCCTGGGCACTAAATAGACGCCGTCCGAAAGCACCAACCGATAAAGCCGCAGACGAACCACTTGTTGCTTCTGTGCGAAGGGTATGGAAGACTTGCTGGCGGCTAAATGCCTACGATACTTGGTTTATTAGCTGTGGGGTACCAGTCTGTTATGAGAGGCTCAATTCATGCGGTCCTGTGGGTGATTCTTGCGAGTCTTGTTTTCGTGGGTAGTTCAAGCTCTAAGGAACGACCCGCATGCGGAAAATCCGCGGCAATCATTGGGCGAGTCGAGTACGTGGTTATGGAGGATGTGAGAATGAAGCTCAAGGCGCGCATAGATACCGGCGCGGGAGTCTCATCGATCGACGCGAAGATCGTTGAAATCAAGCCCGCTGCGGATGGCTCGGGAGAGAAGGTAATCTTTCAGATTAAGGATGACGAGGGGAAAACAAAGTCCATTGAGCGGACAATTGTAGAATGGGCGGAGATCAAGGGCAAGGGCACTAAGCAAGCGGTTCGGCGACCGGTTGTGAGATTGGATTTCTGTTTGGGGGGAAAGCGGCTTGAGGGAAGAATTAACCTCACGGATCGAAGCATGTTTCTCTATCCCGTACTGATAGGGCGGAACATTCTCAAGACTGGAGATTTTCTCATCGATCCTCGCAAGAAATTCATGAAGAAGCCTGGCTGTTGAATCAGTACGCGGCATATTGAGTGCAACCTCCCTCAATCGCCGCACCCCGTAATATGGGCGTACAGCCTTCGCGCGAGTTTCTAATCTCCGGCAGGCGAAAACCGGAGCAAGCACTCTGGAGCACGCGGCTGCATTTACGTAGTTTTTACACCCTCGACCCATCTTTTTCACCGTTTTTTCACTCCAGCCTATAGGCTTCTGAGAGTCATTTCAGTAGGAGAAAGCGATGGACCTCATCTGCTTGGCCCTCATTGGCGTGCTGTATCTTCTAACGGAGTATCTCGTCGACGGTTGCGAGCGTCTATCGCCGCGGAGGTGAGATGGACACCGTCTACTTCATCGGTGCCATGGTCGCGGTGTTGTTGCTGGGCTACCTCGTGTATGCCTTGATCAAGGCGGAGGACCTTTAGATGACAACACAGTCCCTGCTGCTCTTGTCCGTGTTTCTCGTCGTGCTGTTGGCGACGGTGAAGCCCTTGGGCCTCTTCCTGGCCAGACTGATCGAAAGTCCGCTCGGGTGGAGACCGCTGGACTGGTTGGAGTCCCGCGTGCTTCGTCTGTGCGGCGTACGGCAGGAGGAGATGAGCTGGCGTCAGTATGCGCTAGCGGTGCTCTTGTTCAGCCTAGGAGCCTGTCGGACTTAAGGCGGAACTTTTGATGTGCAAACCGATCGGATCGGCAATGGATTCAATGAGCGAGCGTGCATGAGCCACTTCCGTCAATGCGATCGTGACACACCCTACCTGC
>JBOIEG010000463.1:0-1734 GCA_050740915.1 Gammaproteobacteria bacterium
CGACCCGCAAACCCTGGGCGTGGCTCTCTTCGATGGCTGCCTCGACCCAGTCGATCTGTAGCGACAACGGCAAACCCCAAGCGGGGATAAACCAGATCTTGATGAAATCGGGCCGCCGACGGCTCTGACGCCGCACCGCAGCGCGGGCTTCCTCCGGCGATTTGACCTGAGCGATCGGTGGTTCGTCGGTCTTCAGCGCTGCGGGAAGGGTCGTCGAAATCAGCTGCCCGGCCACCGCAACCCGCGGGGCGTGCATACTCCAGCGCGCTAGCTCTCGCACCTCAAAGGTCCAATTCGGTCCGCCCATGTCCGCCACCGAGGTCACGCCGCTTGCGAGGTAGTGCGCCAAGGTGGCGGGAAGCCGCTCGCGGATCCCGGCGATCTCTTCTTCATACGGCCGGACCGCGCGGAGATCGATCACATCGGGCCGCGTGTAGAGACCCCCCGACTGAAAAATGGACGTGCGCGTCGATCAATCCGGGCACAATCCACTTCCCACTGACATCGAAGACTTTTGTGTTTTTCGGTATTGCTATCTTATTACCTACCGCGCTGATGTGTTCATTTTCGATCAACACCGTGGCATCGGGACGAGTGGCTCGGCCTGTCCCATCAATGAGGGTCGCTCCCACGAACGCCTGGTATTGGTGCGCGGAGTCGGCTTGCGCGCTCCCGAGAAACATGAAGCACAGCACCGCGCATAGAACGATCGTATTCGTTGTGGCTTTCCTCTTTAGCCCGTCCTACGTATCCAGCTCCGGATAATGCCGGAAGATGTCGTCTTCGTTGAAGGGGATACGCCGCTCGGACGCCAGATAGGCGGTGATGTTCGGGCGCGACGCGACCTTATCGTGCAGCGCCTCCAGCCCGGGATGTTTCGGTTCCAAGCCCTGCATCGTCTTCGGGAAGGCGTAACGCAGCCCGGCGATGAGCTGGAAGATCGACAGATCGACGTAGGACAAGTTGCGACCGAGCATATACCCCCTGCCCTTCGGATTGCCAGCGAGCACCTGCTCGAAATAATGAAGGAACTTGGGCGCGCGTTCCGCCGTAAAATATCCGGCGCAACGCCGTGCCTCGCGCTTCTGCTGGTGATAGTACAGACTGCCTGCGATCGGATGATACACGTCATGGATCTCCGCTACAAAGTCGGCGATCGTCAACTGCAATTGATGCGCCCACAGCCGGCCGGCCTCGGCCTTCGGCACCAGACCGAGCTGCGGCCCTAGATACAGCAGGATGTTAGCGGTCTGGGCAATCACCCGAGCGCCGGCCTTGAGAAACGGCGGCGCGAACGGCAGAGAGCCAGTCTCAGTGCCTTCAAGAAAGCGCGTCATCGCCGAGGCGCCGCGCCCCGTCTGACGCGCTACATCTACGTAGTCGGCGCCCGCCTCCTCGAGCGCGAGCCGCACGAATTCGCCACGGCCTTGTATGCCGGGCCAGTAGTAGAGTTCATAGCGCATATCAAGGTCCTTCTGCATTAAAGCATTCGTAGCGGTTCCATGAACTGCCTCAGGCGCTGCGGAGCTTGGGATAGATGATTATCAGCGAAGGTCCTACATGAGGGAGAAATAGGATCCCGATACGCCGTGCGCTGTGGAGATGTCATCGTACACCTCGGCCGGGTACTGATCCCCCCGACGTTTCTTAGACCAGACCGCCCCTACGGCCGAGAATTGCCACATGGCACAGAGGCACCTTATTGCTGTACCGGGGAGATTATCCTCATCGGCG
>JBOIEG010000464.1:0-1706 GCA_050740915.1 Gammaproteobacteria bacterium
GGATCGCGATACCCATCACATCAGCGTCACTGATTTCCAGTTTCCTCATAACGGAACCTCCCGTCGGCCACAGAGATACCGTTAGTGTAACAAGACTATGCGACATTATTTACGACGCTATGTATAACTACCCTGCTTGCTTGAAGTCGCCGAACGAATGGTCTTTACTAGTAGAATGGGCCTTGACATTTTGTTCCTGCATGGGAGCGGGGCGGCCTCTTAGAGTCGCAGGCGAGCGCCATTTTCTTTGATGTGGTGAAGGGAAGATTTCTTCGGTGCACGTGCGCATCCCGGTAGTGGGTTGCTCACAGCCGGGGCAGGCCGTGAGAGACCGGGGGTTTCATGGAACGGCTCACAGTGCGGATCCGAGGTCGTCCGTAGCGCCCGCTAGGGATGGGTTGTCATGACAGAGGCGCCGCTGCGGATCCTCATTGTCGAAGATGATCCCGTGTATCGAGAGCTTTACCGCACCCTCCTCGACCCTATCGGCGAACACGGAGGGTACCGCTTTCTGGAAGCCGAAACGGGCGAAGCAGGCTTAGCTCAGTACCGAGCCGACCGGCCCAACTGCATTTTGCTCGATTATCGTCTTCCCAACTTTGACGGACTAGAGTTTCTGGCTGCCATAGCTGGCGAGGATGGTCAGGTATCTGTCCCCGTGATAATGCTGACTGGCGAAGGTAGCGAGATTCTGGTTGCGAAAGCCATGAGAGTGGGAGCGGCGGATTATATGCCCAAGAGCGCTTTGTCAGCGACGAGCCTTCGACGCAGCGTTTCTAACGCGGTTGAAAAGTCCAAGCTGCGCGCCGCAATCGCGGAACAACACCGGGTGTTGGCGCAAACCAACCTGGAGCTTCGGCGCAAAAACGCCGAGATTCAGCAGTTCTACCACTTGCTTTCCCATGAGATGAAAACGCCTCTGACCTCCGCTCGAGAGTTTGTGTCGATCGTGCTGGATAGGCTGGCAGGCCCTCTAAGCGAGGCACAGCGTGAGTATCTTAGCTATGCGAGAGAAAGCTGCGATCAAATGACGCTTGGCCTTAACGATCTCCTCGATAGCGCGCGATTGGAGACCGGCAAACTACACATTGTCCCACAGCCCGGCTGTATAAACACCCTGGTGGCGCGGGTGGTAGTGTCTATGACACCACAAGCGCAAGACAAAAACATCCATGTTAAGCAGAGCATCGCTCCCGACCTACCGCAGGTCCTGATGGATGAGAAGCGGATCATGCAGGTGCTGACTAATCTGCTTAGCAACTTAGCAATGCGCTGAAGTTTACCCCAGAGGGAGGGGATGTGGGTGTCACAGTTGGCAGCGACCCCGAACGGCCGCAATGGATTTTGGTGTCCGTTAGCGATACTGGACGGGGCATTGAACCGACACAAGTGGATCACGTTTTTGATCGCTTGCATCAAGTACGCAGCGGCGATGCCGCGATCGAGGGCGGTCTGGGACTTGGTTTGTATATTTGCCGGGAGGTCGTCACATTGCACGGAGGCGGGATATGGGTTAACAGCACGCTTGGAAAGGGGAGCACATTCTTTTTCACCGTCCCTAAATGCGTGCCGGCGATACACTAGTGTAGTGTCCCTTAAATAACTTTACAGTTAAGCCGCCTTCTTTTTTCCTTCGGGGCAGGGTGGATCTGGGCTTGATCTGCTCCATCTTGACCCGCACCCGCTCGATCTTCTTGATGATGTCC
>JBOIEG010000465.1:0-4828 GCA_050740915.1 Gammaproteobacteria bacterium
ATCGACTACCCGCAGGCCAGATAGCTGTCCTCTCGCGCACAGTCCTGGCTCGGATTCTGCGCCTCGATAGGCGCACTGGAATCTCGGCCAAGGAGGATCTGACGGCGTCTCCACAGACCTGCCGAAAGGACACCACCGATAGCCGCTGAGTGTTACCTCGGTCACGCCCCGGTGCTGGCGCATCCAGGCGCAGAACTCTGTGACTAATGGCGGTTCATCAGCACGGACATCGGGTGCGAGTCCGCGCTGGCGCAGAAAGACCACGAAGCGTCTGGCGCCACAGTACGCATTCCCCCGCTCGTGAGCACGCTTCTCTCTATGGTGAGACGCAGTCAAATGGGTCCGGTAATCGGTCAGGCTCTTCCAGCTGAGCGCAGATACCTCCTCGCAACCGCTCGTGTGAGCCCAGGTCAAGAAACGGATCGCAGCATAGACGTAGCTGTAGATCGTGGATTTGGCGTAGCTTCTGCCCGCGTGCCAGTCGGTGAAGTCGTCCAAATAGAAACCGGCCATACCGTGGCGAAGCCGCTCGCAGGCCGGCACATTGACGAAGTAGTCGGTGAGCATCTTACCCTCCTATCGATGATGGTTAACGATGGAGGGGCTACGTTATGCGCTGTAAACCGTGGAGCAGTAGCGAAGAAATAGACTGCGGGTACAGAGGATTAAGTCAGCAGTTCGCGGCAGACTCCGTATAATCCGGAACTCCGCATACGCTACAGAGCATGGACATGCTCCCCCTCAAAGCTGCGCACCTCAAGGTGTTGCAAACGCTGTTCGGCGGCCACGACCCCAAACGTGAGGCGGGTCCGTGCTCGGGGTTGTTTGAGCCATCCTTGGGCTTTCATATAACGCCTGGCGGGGTGGTGCGCCGACGGCAGCCCTCCTTCGCACAGCAGAAACTTAACCGTGTCTCATAATCAGGACCCAACCCGTGTGGACCGCATCGAGGCTTGCGAGGGTAGCGGGCGCTGTGCAGCACCCCACCACACAGACACCCGGCCGCTCTCGTCTCGGCCGCGAGCTCCCGATCGATTGGGAATAGAAAAGTATAGAGGTTGGCATCGAGAAGAATGGCGTGGCACACTTGGAGGTCTCCTTAGTTTTGGTCGACATAGAGACCACCCCTTGTAGCGTTTTCGTCAAGATGCTTGAGGGGGTTTTTATTGCCTACATCATGCAGTGTGATCAAAAAATGGCGCGAAAGCCTCAATTTCCGTGATCAGGCTGAACCGAGATCACCCGACTGACCCTCGAGGCGAAACAGCGCCCCGTTCTGATCGTTGATGAGGCCCACCACTTGCGAAACGACGTCCTCGAGGATCTCCGGCTGCTCGACCCGCTACGAGATGGACTCCGAAAACCGCCTGTGTTTGCTCCTGGTGGGGCTCACCGAGCTCCGCCGCCGCCTCTCCATGGCCGTGCACGAATCCCTCGCCCAACGCATCGTCGTGCGCCATCACCTGCGAGGACTCACCCGTGAGGAACTCCTCCACTACCTCGCCCACCGACTGCACCTCGCCGGCTGCGAGCTACCCGTGTTCGAGCCTGCCTCCATCGAGGCATTGTTCCAGGCCACCCAGGGCATGCCGCGAAAGATCAACCGCCTCGCCCACTATGCGCTGACCAGCGCCGCCCTCGCCAAGGCCAAGTCCGTCACCTGCGAGCATGTCCAGGCCGCCCTGGAGGAGATCACGCCATGAACAACGTTCCCATCCCTAACCACTGGTCCCACTGGTCCCACTGGTCCCCGCACCAGGCTCTTGCCGTCCTCGACTTCCTGGAAGTGCTCCACCAGGCTATCTGGGAGGCCTACCAAGAACCGCTCCTCAACATCCTCGTTAACCACAAAACCGATGAGCCCCCTGACGACACTACCCTTGACCACGAGTTCACCGATGACATCCCTTTCTAGCCAACCGCCGATAATTCATCCTCCACTCGCATTCGTCCATCATCCAACACTGTCCCACCGGAGCGAACAATGTGGGAGACCTCTGTCATCTCGTCACAAAATACATCGGTTAATTGCCGGTGAGATAACCTGAGCGACAACAGTAGGTATTGTTAACTCGCGGCCGTATGGAGCCATTCGGTTCGCGGCCAATGGATCCACTTGATTTGCGGCGTAATGGCGCCACTGAATTCGCGGCCTAATGGAGCCAGTCAAAGGGTAGTTTTCCGGGTCTCGGACTTTCTGACGCGTTAGCCTTCGGACTTTTTGTCCGGAGGCAGCGCGATGGCTAACAGGAGCTTCGAGATGTACGAGATCCGTCAAATCATTCAACGTCTGCGGTTGGGCGAGAGCAACCGGGCGATCGCCCGTGCGCAACGCGTGGGCCGCAACACGGTGAAGGCGGTGCGGGCGGTGACGCGGGCCCAGGGCTGGCTCGATAGCGCCACGCCGATACCCGAAGACGCTGTCCTCGCCGAGCGGTTCAAAGTCCCCCGCACGGCCACACAAAATCTCCCCACGGTGGAGCCGCACCGCGAAGTGGTCTTGGCTTGGCGGGCCCAGGGGATCGCGATCACCACCATGCACCGGGCGCTGGTGCGCAACCACGGCTTCAGCGGCAGCGTGCACACGCTTTACCGGTTCTTCGACAGCCTCGGTGACACTGTGCCGCAGGCCACCGTGATTTTGGAGTTTGCACCGGGCGAGAGCGCGCAGGTCGATTTCGGCCAAGGCCCGCTCATCATCGACCGGCACACCGGTGAGTACGTGAAGACCTGGATCTTCGTCATGACGCTCGCCTGCCACCGCCACGCCTTCGAGTGGTTAAACGGTGTCCCGCGCCGCATCCGGATCGACAATCCCAAATGCGCCGTCACCCGTGCCTGTTACCGTGAGCCCGAGGTGCAACGCGCCTACGGGGAACTCGCGCTCGGGTATGGCTTCACCATCGACCCCTGTCCTCCACGGGACCCAAAAAAGAAGGGGCGCGTCGAGGCCGGCGTGAAATACGCCAAAGGCAGCTTTCTGCCACTGCGCGAGTTTCATTCGCTCTCGCACTCGAACGCTGAGCTCAAGGAATGGATCATGGGCGAGGCCGGCAACCGCATCCACGGCACCACCCGTGAGCGGCCGCTCACGCTCTTTATCCAACCCGAGCACGCCCTGCTCTTACCCCTGCCCACGGTGGCCCCGGAGTGCTCGGTGTGGGCCAAGGCCAAGGTCCACGGAAACGGGCACGTGCACTATGAGCGCTGCCTCTATTCGGTCCCCTTTCGGCTCATTCGCGAGACACTGTGGTTACAAATCACCCCGACCACCGTGGCATCTCCCACAACGATGAGGTGATCGCCGTCCATCCGCGCCACTTCAAACCCGGCAGCCGCTCGACCTGTCATGACCATCTGCCTCCGGATGCACAGGCCTATCTGATCGCGATCCCCAGTGGTGCCTCGCGCAAGCGAAAGCCTTCAGCCTTCACAAGTCCTCTCCGACAAAACTCTCGAGCGCCCAGCTCGCCGACCTCGCCACGAGAGCCGGGCGATCTCCTGGGACTGTACCCGCCACCACTCGTTGAGCTGCGCCACGTTGCCGATCGCGGCCGTGCGGGCCTTGAGGTTTGCAAGCAGCTCGCGGCTCGCCTCGGCGGGGTCTTTGCCGGTTTCCAGCCACTGCCTCAAGGCACCTCCGGTTTCCGGGGCCGGAATGAAGTGCTTGCCGTCGAACAGGCCGGTGCGGTCCTTCGCGGCCGTGGCCACGTGGCCGTCGACGCTGAGATCGAGCACCACCGTGAATTCGTACTCCATGCCGTCGCGCTGCACGGGGGCTAGCCCCACCTTGATGGGTTTTTTTCTTGCCGTTGCCGTCGTCCACCAGGTCGTAAGCGGTCTTGGTGCGCATGGTGGCGATCAGGTGCAGATCCGCGCTCAGCATCGTCTCCACGAGGGCGTTGTGCTGCGGGGTGACCTCACGCCAGGCCATGAAGCTATTGGCGGATCTCGATGCGGCGGTGGCCTTGTCGTGCATGTCGAGGATCCCGCCCTCGCCCGCCCAGGCGTGGCTGAGGCTGTCGATGATCAAAGCGTCATAGCCCGCATGCTCGGCCTCCCCGATCAGCGCGATGTAGCGCTCGGGGGTGAAGGGCGGGTTAAGCGCCGCTACGTCGTAGCTTAGGATCTGCGAATAGAGCTCGCCGCTTCCGTGCTCGGTATCGAGAAGGGCGATCTTACCCTCGGGCGCGAGGCCCTGGGCGATAAGCAGGGCACTGTAGGTCTTGCCGCTGCCCGAAGGGCCGCAAATAGCGAGTCTCAGTTTTGTTTTCTTGCGTTCAGCTCTTTTGAAAGCCATGATGTGATCTCCTAGATAACTCTCCATTGGTTGCTGGGAAACGGGCATAGGCGGGGTGCAACCCGTCTGTGCCCACTTTTTGGGCTCTGCTTATGAAGATATTCATAATCGCAGCCCTAAAAATCCGCACGGATAAGCCAGATGCGGTATTGTGATAATACATAAATAGTCTTGTAAAGTACATAGTTATAAACATATACCTGTGTTTTTAACCACCATGCCACAAGCCCAAGCTCACACTTTACGGTCAAGGGGCTGCACCGCCAATCGCATCCCCATTGCTTTCAGAAGCGCGGTCAGGCTTTTAAGCTCGGGGTTGCCTTGCGGTGACAGGGTGCGGTAGAGCGTGGTCGCGTTCAGCTCCGCCTGTTCCGCCACTTTCGATACCCCGCCAAATGCTTTCGCTAGGAGCCTGTCGGACTTAAGGCGGAACTTTTGATGTGCAAACCGATCGGATCGGCAATGGATTCAATGAGCGAACGTGCATGAGCCACTTCCGTCAATGCGATCGTGACACACCCTACCTGC
>JBOIEG010000466.1:0-2407 GCA_050740915.1 Gammaproteobacteria bacterium
CTGATCCGACCCCAAGGCCAGCTCACTCTTAGCCTCTCCGTAAACCCAGCCGTCCGCGACGAGCTGTTGCATTATTTGCACGCGCTGAAAGCCGCCTGAAATCACCCAACAACGAAAATTTATGCACCGTTAGGGATCTACATAGCGGTCTATACCATGGTTTGAGCCCGTCGGACCCAGGCTCCAAACAACCGGCGATACGATCCCACATCGCCTGGCTCGCCCCAACATCCGCGTGTAAAGCGCGCTCGATGGGGCAAATCCCTACTCTGCCGAAGTAGGCATTCGTTTCCGCGGGCGCGTAAGCGCGTTGCCGCTCGTGCCAGCGCTAGCGCATTGATGGCGTCGTCGTCGCTTACCGGCGGATGAAATGAACTACCCCGCCGCAAGCGGACGGGGTATCAACAAGGAAAATATTTTTAACATCGCCGCAAGCGGCGGGGAATAGGACCCCAAGGGATTCAAAGGTTCCCATCGCCCCTCCAATCTGCCGGAAGATACGATGCTACTCGACTTACAACCCACTGCGGTCGCAGCGCATGCGTCAAACAAACCCTTTGCGCAATAACGTCATGATGCCGGCAACGAAGACCGCCATCTGAACGAGCGGATTCATTGCGTACAATAGCGATCCGGCCAGAAGCGTGACGATCAAGCCGAGTTCCATCGTGGCCTCAAGCGAACGGTTTTGGCCGGCTCGATACAGATAAAAGATAAAAATCGCGATCCCGATCGCCAGGACCAGAACGTTTGGAATGGCAAGTTGCATGGCCAGACTCCTCCGATCTAAAGTAAAGCCAAACAGGAGGTTGCGACGGGGATCGCAAGCAGGATACAGATCACCGCACCCACCCATGGAACCAGCCGCTTACCGAGCACCACGGCGGCTGAACGTAGGTGCGGCAAGCGCCCGCCGAACAGGAAATCCGCGATCCAATGCTCCAAGACTAAGCTGATGACCGTTATCGCGGCAAGCACTCGTAGCAATCCTTGCATAGGATCCTCGATGCACTGCCCGAACGCGGGCTCATCGGCGGCGACGTTGGTGGCAAATAGCATCAAGCCGAGCACTAGAAGACCCGAACGAAAGCGCTTGGGAGTCATATTGGTGAGTTCTCTTCGCATGGCATTCTCCTTTATCAGTTATGGCTGCCGAGAACACAGGACAACCGCAACTTTTTTATGCGGTTCAGTTAATGGTACTCTATTCGGGCTCGGGATTTAAACTGTTGGCCGATTTTCGACAACAAGCGTAATCACACCTAATAACCACAACGAAGCACTCGAGGTAATAAGGCCATGCCGTACGACAGCGAATTCCGCTCGGTCAAAAGCCGTTTGAACCGTCTCGAAATCCTACTGGTGGTCAGCATCGCGCTTAGTGCAGGGATTTTGCTCAAGGTTTTGGGTCTTTTGCCGTAACCGTGCCTCGGCGTAGAGAGCAGATCATCGCTCTCATAAACAAGAAGCTAGGGATCTTTATCGCCGTTCCCCTGACGGCGGTGATCGGCGTGCTGGTGCGTTTCGCCGTCGACCGCTACGTCAGTAATACTACCGCGAGCATCGCGACAGTGCCCCTCCGAGGTAAGGGGGCTAAAGCAGTCCTTTTTCTGCCAAGGACACCGCTTCACCATCACCGATCACGAAGTGATCGAGCACGCGGATATCAACGAGCGATAAAGCATCACGTTATGAGAAGGAACTCGTAATGCGAAGCACCGCCGCGAAGGGCTGATTTAGCGGGCATCCGAGGTGGTTCTACTTGGCATTATTTGCCTAATGCTAAGAGGTCTTGCCTGGAAGGAGTGACACAATCTTTGGGTGTTTTCACCCAAGGAGATCGTCATGTCCCAATCAAAATCCCTCATCAGCTTGTGGGTTGCGCGGCTACACCAGCACCTGCAGCAAGAGCGCTACAGCCGCTCGGTTGCTCGGAACTATCCCCATGATGCGCGATGCTTCCTCTGCTACTTGGTGCGCCGCGGGCAAGGCCTTGAATCCGTGTCGCCGGCCGATGTCGAGCACTATCTCGATGGCTTGAAGCGCCGGCGGGATCGACGCGCGCTCCCAGCGTCCTGGCGGCGGGCCCACCGAGCCGCTATCCAGATGCTGCTACGGCTTGTCCACGGCAAATGGCCGTCCGAGAGCGCGCCGACAACGACCGATGAGATCGCCGTGCACGAGGTGGTGAACGGCTACAACGCGTGGATGGAGGAGCTTCGTGGACTGTCTGCAAGCACGCGCAGGCATGGTCGCGCCGAGGCACAATTGCTTCTGCGAGAGCTTCCGTCAATAGGTGTGTAAATAGCTCAGGCGGCTTCCCTCACAGACTCCTCTTTGATTCGTATTCCATCGGCATAGGTCGCTCCCTGGTAGACGTCTTTGAGGAGGTCTGCCGCATTGAGAC
>JBOIEG010000467.1:0-7538 GCA_050740915.1 Gammaproteobacteria bacterium
TGTTGAGGGAGCGCTTCCGTTATTCCTCGGAACTCCGCGCTAATCGACTACCCGCAGGCCAGATAGCTGTCCTCTCGCACACAGTTCTGGCTCGGATTCTGCGCCTCGATAGGCGCACTGGAATCTCAGCCAAGGAGGATCTGACAGCGCCTCCACAGACCTGCCGAAAGGACACGACCGTCTTCAGGATCTCCTCCCGCTCCAAGGCATCTAACCTCGAAAGTCGAGGGTAGCTATCCGGCGTGCTTGGCAACCACTCGCCGATTTCGACATAGGGGCCCGAGGCGAAGACCAGCGCCCGCTGCACCAGGTCCTCAAGCTCTCTTACATTCCCGGGATAATCGTAATCACAGAGACGCTGCAGGGCCTCCACACTAAAGCAGAATACGCCTGGGTTGATCCGCTTACGATGCTTGTCAAGAAAATGCTGGGCCAACAGCGGTATGTCCCCCAGCCGTTCTCTCAGGGGCGGAATGCACATCGACAGCACGTTTAAACGGTAGTAGAGATCCTCGCGAAAATTTCCCTGTTTTACTTGCGCCGCAAGGTCTTTGTTGGTGGCCGCAATAATTCGTACATCGACCCGCCTCGTTTGGCTGTCCCCTAGCCTGCGCAGGCTCCCGTCCTGCAATACGTGCAAGAGCTTCACCTGCATCCCAGGGGCAAGCTCGCTCACCTCATCAAGGAAAATTGTTCCTCCATCGGCCGCCTCGAAAAGCCCCCGCTTGTCCTGCATAGCCCCGGAGAACGCGCCCCGCTTGTACCCAAATAGCTCGCTCTCGCACAGTGACTCCGGCATCGCCCCGCAGTTCTGGGCAATCAACGGACGCTCCTTCCTCGGGCTCTGCAGGTGAATGTACTGAGCAAGCAGGCTTTTTCCAGTCCCCGTCTCGCCGGTGAGAAGCACTGACACAGGCGTGCTCGCGACCCGCTTGGCAAGTGCCAACACGCGCTGCATCGCTGGCCTCTCGCTGACGATCTGAGCCACCGCTGGATGCACGTGCATTTGCTCATCAGGATGCGACAGACCCTGCGCGAAACATGCGCCCTGATACTCCCCATACGCCTCGGACCCCAAGGTGAACCCCTTAATAAGGCCCATGCTACGACTCCTCCGTGCCGCTTGTATGGACCTGCGCGTCCCGCGGCGATGCTGGGTGGCATTTCAGGGCTTGGCACTGCATAAACCGTGTCACAACGCACAAACCGCGATATATTCACACGCGCGGGAAGGCAGTGCTGGCGCTCGCTGCTTTGATGGAGCACCCTTGCCGACGACTCGTAGTGCCAGCTACCGCGCACCTCGCCCCGATGTTAGCGCACAAGCGCCTCTTTGCTAGTTAGGAGTCCTCCAAGACTTTGAGATATACGATTTTGGGATCCGAAGGGGCATAGAAGTCCTCTAACAGCGCGACCTCGCGATATCCGGCACGCTGGTAGAAGGCGCGCGTGGGTTGATACTTAGCCTGCCCCGAGGTATCGATGTATACCCGCCTGCCGCTCTCAGCCACTATCGCCGCCTCGGCCGCGGCGAGGAGAGCCTTACCTATCCCGCGACCTTGAAGAGCGGGCGCGACCACTAGCCAGTAGAGATCGTAGCTCGCTTGGGTGCAAGGGATGCGTCCAAAACAAGCATAGCCCGCGATCTCGCGCGCCCATTCGGCGAATAGGAATTGATAACCGCTCGCCGCTTCCTTGGCGAGACACTCGCCCAGCGATTCCAGGGCGATCGACACCTCCTCTTCGCTGAAAAACCCAGTAGCGCGGGTCAGCGCTTCTACCCTGTGGATGTCTTTTGCAGACGGCTTCATGCGCAGACCGAGCGCCTTTGGCGCTAAACAGGGGTGCAACCCCTCCTCGCGCGACCAAGACCTTTGTGTTTGCATGACCCGTCTTCCTCCAGCTTAAGCGCTGTTTGTGACAGGCAATGGTGCTTCCCCTGTCAGAGCCTGATCTGTTTCCCGCTTCGCATCGCCCACGATGCGCGTCACGGCCTGCGGAAAGGAGATCCCCGCTTCAGCCAGCGCCGCAGCGAATCCCGCATCGGGAGAAAGGCAGGGGTTGGCGTTTACCTCCAGCACCCACGGTCTACCATCGCGGTCTACGCGAAAGTCCACGCGCGCGTAGCCGCGCAAATCAAAAACCTTCCAACAGCGTTCGGCCCAATCCTCAAGCTCCGCGTGCAGTCCCTGATCCTCTGGGCGCTGCTCAAAACAGCGGACGGTGTTCTGATACTCGAAGGAGTCGGGCTCCCACTTGGCGCGGTAGGCGACGATGCGCGGCTTTTGCGGTGGATAATCGCAGAACAGCATTTCTGCGATGGGAAGCACCTGGACGCCTTCTGGCAGCGCCAACAAACCCACGTTGAACTCCCGTCCTTCGACATAGCGCTCGGCGAACCACTCCCCGCCGTAGCGGGCATGCCGCATGGCGAGCGCGGCGGGCAATTCGCTCGAGTGAGGGACCAAGGAGGAGTCATCCAAGCCGAAGGAGGCATGCTCCCGAACCGACTTGACTATCCACGGTCCCCACCCGGCCTCATCCTTAGAAACCGCTGGCGTGGGTAGGCCATGCAGCCGCAACCAGCGTTTTGTAAGACCCTTATCGGATGCGAGGGCCAATCCGTTCGTGGGCGTGCCGGTGTAGGGGATCCCCAGATCGTCTAACAGACAGGACGCTAACAGCGCGAGCCGGTCGCTCCCCGCGATGGATTCGACGAGATTGAACACGACACCAGAGCCCAGGCTTTGCAGCCGCTCTTTTGCCCGCGCCAGATTGAGATCTAAGGGCACCGCGACCGGGCTATATCCTAAGCTCACCAAAGCGGCTCCTACCGCATCCACCTGGGTTAGCAGGTCCAACTCGTCGGGGCGCGCGTCGGATGCCACCGCGCCGTGGAGAATGACGACCGTGTGTGCCGTCGGCATTCGGCACCGTTCCTCAGGCAACCCGCGCGCTCAAAACGGGACAGCGCTTCAGCGCGGATTCGATGATAAGTCGAATCAACTGCGGGTAGCTCACGCCCACAAGGGTCGCGATGATCGGCAAATCGGAGTGTTCCGGGTGCAGGCCGGCGAGCGGATTAACCTCCAGAAAGTGCGGCACACCCTGGGCATCGAGGCGGATGTCCACCCGTCCCGCATCGCGGCAGGCGAGATGCCGCCAGGCGCTTAGCGCCAGCCCCTGAACCTGAGCGCGTAGATCAGCGTCATCCGCCAAACGATAGCGCACGACCTCCTCGCAATATTCCTTATTAAAGTACGAATAAGCGTTGGCCTCAGCGCCTTCGCGCAGCGTGATTTCCGCCGTTCCAAGCACCACGGCGTCCTGGCCCGTGCCGAGGATCGCCACCGTGAACTCTCGCCCGGGAAGGTACTGCTCGACCAGTACCGGTTGGCCATAGCGTGCCAGCAAGCGCCTGCAGACGACACCCAATTGGCGAGCTGATTCCACCTTGGAAGATCCATCCACACCCTTCCCCGTTCCCTCGGCCAAGGGTTTGGCAAACACGGGAAAAGCCAGACAGATGTTTTCGACATCTCCCTCGGAGTCTATGACCACAAAAGGCGCCGTCGCCAAGCCGCTATCGCGCACGATGCGTTTGGCCATGGCCTTTTGCAGGGTAAGGGCGCACACCAGGGGATCAGAGAAGGTATAGGGAACCTCGTAGGCATCCAAAAGCGCTGGCACTTGGGCTTCACGGCCGACACCGTGAAGCCCTTCGGCGATATTGAACACGAGGTCCCAGCGCTCCCCTGCCGCGAGGCGCCGGGCAAGCTGCTTTATGTTGCCTATCTGCTCTGACTGATAGCCTAGGCCATGTAGCGCTCCGGCGATGGCTCGAATCGTTTCCGGGCGGTCAAACTCTGCCGTCTCCTCCTCCCCATACCCGTCCGCGAGATACTCCTCGCGCAAGTCGTAGGTGATGCCTATGCGCACGGGACCGCCTCCTGGCCGCGGGGACTGCCGTATGTGCTGCCGGGATCGGGATAGCGAAAGATTTTGTTCGCATAGTTTTGCAGCAACAGCTCATCGCCTTCGCGACCCGCCACATAGTCCGGCAGCAAGGGGATTTTGCCGCCGCCTTCGGGCGCATCCACCACGTACGTAGGGACCGCGTAACCGGTGGTGTGTCCGCGCAAGCCTTTGATGATCTCCAACCCTTTCTCCACCGGCGTGCGGAAATGGGCCGAGCCCTGGATGGGGTCACACTGGTAGAGGTAGTAAGGCCGCACCCGGATCTTGAGCAAACCCTGAAACAGCGTGCGCATGGTCTCGACGGAATCGTTCACGTCCTTCAGCAGCACGGTCTGGCTACCCAAGGGGATCCCGGCATCCGCAAGCCGGCCGCAGGCCTCCGAGACCTCCGGTGTCAGCTCATCGGGATGGGTGAAATGCAGGCTCATCCACAAGGGGTGATAGCGTTTCAGCATGCGGGTCAGCGCCGGGGTGATGCGTTGGGGTTGCACCGCGGGCTGTTTGCTGCCTATGCGCAGGAACTCCAGGTGCGGGATTTTCCGCAAGCGCGATAGCAACCACTCTAAGCGCTCATCATCCAAGCTCAGCGGATCACCGCCTGAGATCAGCACGTCCCGGATGGCGGGCGTGGCCTCAATATAGGCGATGGCGCGCTCGAGATCGCTCTTTTTGACGCTCTTCTCTCCACTCGCGCCTACCATACGCGAGCGCGTGCAGTAGCGGCAGTAGACCGAGCATAGTCCGGTCACCAGGAACAGCACCCGGTCCGGGTAGCGATGCACCAGGCCGGGCACCGGGCTATCGGCATCCTCCCCCAAGGGGTCGAGCGCTTCGCCGGCTGTATAAACATACTCCGCATTGACCGGTATCACGGTGCGCCGCAGGGCTTGCGCAGGATCGGTCTCATCGAGCAAGCTCGCGTAATAGGGCGTGATCCCAACGGGCAAGGACCCGCGGTGGCGCCGGATAGCCTCCGCTTCTTCTTCGGAGAGCCGGAGGATGCGCCCTAGATCTTCGGCGCTGCGGATGCGATGACGGTTCTGCCAACGCCAGTCATTCCAGTCGCGCCTCGATGTCTGTGGGTAGAAGCGGCGGCGAAAAGCCTCGCTACGTTCGCTCACGGTCAGCCTTGGAACGGCTTGCCGGTTTGAGGTTACGAGTTGTAGATGAAGGTGAGACGATGCGAGCGGAATGACGGAAGGGTTATTGCTTGAACAAGCGGCGGATCGCCTTCCGGGAGGTTCTTCTTCTGGAGCGGAAACGCTATTTTCTTTCACGTTACTTTACCTCAACTGTTGCCCCTGCGGGGCAGGTGCCCAATCACGGCCGAACCCAGAGGGCTTCGGCCGGCCCTCGCGCCCAAAGCCTTAAGGCATTCAGCGGGCGCGCGCTGCGTAATATAGAAGCTACTGAATAAAAATCAAGCGATTTTTGTGATCGAAGATACGCTTTCGGCTAGACGGCCAGACCGGGGATCAGGCGTTCCCCTCGAGAGCCTGATTTATCCCTTGTTCTAGGTCTGCCAGGATGGCTTCGACGATGATCTCACCCTTCTGCGTGGATGCAAGGCGAGGTTCTCCGGTGGCGCCGCTCGGCGAGTAATTAGCCCCATCGGGATGACTACGGTTTAGCACCCCGGCTGCGATCGGTTTGCTACTCCCGATCGCGCGCGAGAGGCTGACCTCGCGCGGGGCGATCGCCAACATGATCGAGGTCTCGATCTCGTCGGCATGCCCGCCGAAGGCTTGCTCTTCAAGCTCGGCCACGGAACTGAGATAGTGCGAGCCTTGATAGATGTTGATGAGCAAAACGGCATTTGGACATACGCTTGCCGCCACTGCTTCTTGCAGCGGTGCGATGGTGCTAACACCTGTATTGAGCACAAACACTCGCGCTACACCTGCCCGTAAGATCCCCTCGATCACCTCCTGCGCCGCCGCTACAAATGTTGCCCGGGAAAGGCTGATGCTCCCCGGATAATCGATGAACGCGGGATAGTAGCCGTAGCTCAGGGTCGGCCAGACGAGCAGCCCAAATCGCCGCGCCGCCTTGGCCGCGAACCACTCCGCCTGCAAGAAGTCGGTATTCAAGGGTAGGTGGTAACCATGCTCTTTGCAAGCCGCACCTACGGGTAATATCGCCCCCGCAGCACCTGGCTGCCGCCTTGCCACTTCCTCCCAACTGAGCGTTGCTACCCACAGAGGGAGTCGACGCTGTCTATCAGACGACTCTGTCTCAGCGCCCAAAGAGCTTGCTCCCGACCCTTGTGCTTCGACTCAGCGGCTAATGGGACAGTCGTGCGGCGAACTGGCTGGCGCCGACCGGCCGACCAAAGAGGAATCCCTGATAGGCGTGGCAACCGTATTCGCACAACAGGGTGTGTTGTCTGTCGGTCTCAACGCCCTCGGCGATCAGGTGCAAGTGCAGGCTTTTGGCCATGGCGATGATGGCTTGAACCAGCGCCGCGTCACTCGGATCAATGTCCAGGTCGCGCACGAAGGACTGGTCGATCTTCAAGGTGTGTACCGGGAAACGCTTGAGGTAACTCAACGAGGAATACCCAATGCCGAAGTCATCCACCGCAAGCGTTACCCCGAGTTGCGCGATCGTTTTCAGGGTAGGGAGGGTTTGATGCCGGATCATCGCTCCTTCGGTGAATTCCAGCTCTAGGCACTCGGGCGAAAGATGGTGGGTTTTTAGTAACGCTTCCACGGTGTTGGCGAAGCCGCGGTCTTCCAGCTGATAGGGCGAGACATTGACGCTGATCCGCGGCACCTTAAGCTGCATCGCTCGCCAGGATTCGACCTGGGAAGCTACCCCTTCGAGCACCCAGCTTCCGAGTGCCTGCATTTGTCCCATCTCCTCTGCCATGCGGATGAATTGCGCTGGCGGGATCCATCCCTGCTTGGGATGCTTCCAGCGCAACAGAGCTTCGGCACCGATGATCTTCTCCCCCGTCTCATCGACCTGCGGCTGATAGTACAGTGCCAGCTCACCGCACTGCAAGGCGCGCCGTAAGTCATTCTCCAGGAGCAGCCGCGCGCGCGCGCGCTTTTGCATGGTTTTGACAAAAAACCGATGGGTGTTCCGGCCTAACGCCTTCGCTTGATGCATCGCCGCATCGGCGTTCTTAACGAGCTCGGTTGCATTCTTCCCGCTCCACGGATAGAAGGCGACCCCGACACTGGTGAAAATCTGCATCTCCTCGCCATCCACCGCCAGAGGCTTAGCTAGGTCTCGCTGGATCTTTTCGATCACGGCTCGCACGGCTGCTTGGGCAGCCCGCTGTTCTTCCGGGAGATCCGCAAGCAGGATGATGAACTCATCTTCGCCCCAACGGCCGGTTGTGTCGCCTTCGCGCAGGCACTTAGGAAGGCGGTAGGCGATCTCGCGCAACAGCTGGTCTCCGGCAGGATGCCCTAGCGAGTCGTTGACTAGTGTAGTGTCCCTTAAATAACTTTACAGTTAAGCCGCCTTCTTTTTTCCCTCGGGGCAGGGTGGATCTGGGCTTGATCTGCTCCAGCTTGACCCGCGCCCGCTCGATCTTCTTGATGATGTCC
>JBOIEG010000468.1:0-9408 GCA_050740915.1 Gammaproteobacteria bacterium
GCAGGTAGGGTGTGTCACGATCGCATTGACGGAAGTGGCTCATGCACGTTCGCTCATTGAATCCATTGCCGATCCGATCGGTTTGCACATCAAAAGTTCCGCCTTAAGTCCGACAGGCTCCTAGCAGCTGTTATTGTTCGTGGGGTGGCGCCCCATCCACGTGCTTAGTCTTTATCTCGTTCTAAGCCCTCATATTCCAGGTGGGTGCCCGCTAATTCTCCCTCTAGCTTGGACAACGCGGTTTTAGCATCGAGCAACTCGGTCTCGGCTAGGATGAGCCTCCGCTTGGCGAGCTCCCACTGGACCTTAGTAGCATCGCGATTATTAAACAATTGTGCTATCCGTTTGTAGTGGCTTCGAGCGGCTGCAAGCTTAGTCTCCGCGGCCTCGATTGCCTGCTGCGCTCGGGCCTTTTGGCTCTCCAGGCTGGCGACCTGGGCGCCAAGCACCGCAGCTTCCGCTGTGCTAGGCGGCGATAGGTCCTGGATCCCCTCGCGCTCAGCCCGCGCTAAGGATAACTGGTGATCCAGCGCTAGCAGCTTGGCTCGTTGCATGGCAAGCTGTTGCTCGATGCCCTCAAGTCCCTTGCGGGCCGCGTTGAGCTGGGCCACGGTGGCGTCATGGCTCTCGACCAAGGCCCGGACCCGCTGGTAGTTGCCCTTGGCCGCGCCCACACCGGCCTCGACACCCCTGAGGGCTGCCTGGGTCTGGGATTTTTGTCGCTCCAAGGAGGCGATTTTGATGCTAAGTGCCTCTTGCGCTGAGGGGCCAGACTCCGGCGGCGTTGCTGGTGGGGGGGTGTCCCGGTTGCCTTGCGCGCCGATCGCCGTCTCTTGCTGGATCCCTGCTTTGGCATTGGTCAACAGTTGTTCTGTCTGCAGGACTTCCGCGCGGTAGGCAGCGAGCTTTTGTTCGGCTCGATCGAGTCTCTGCTGGGCGGCGTTGAGCTGGGCCATGGTGGCGTCATGGCTTTCGAGCAAAGCCCTGACCCGCTCATAGTCGCCCTTGGCGGTAGCGACACCGGCCCCGGCGCCCCTGATGGCCCCCTCGATCTGGACTTTTTTACGCTCTAGGGTGGCGACCGGGGCCGTCAACTCACCCGCACCTGCGGGTTGTGGCTCCTGTGCATAGCAATCCAACGAGCTCTCCCGCAGGGCGGCTAACAACAAGACGCCCAAGGCAAAAAGCACCCTCGCGCTTGTAGTTATCGGTACCCCCCGGAAGACGGATCTAGCGTTCTTATCCACTTGTTTGAGCGAACCACAAAGCTATCAAACAAAAAGCGCGTTAACAATTATGCGTCATCATCGGTTATTTTATAAGTATTATTTATTCGTGAAAGGGGGACGCACGCGACCTAGGGCTGTGGGCGGTGATGATTTACAATAGGGCCAATGCAGCAAAAGCAGAGACCCTGGTTGGGTATCGACTCTAGAGAATCCTCGAGCTGATTTACAGAGCTTCCCAAACAGCATTCTGGTGTAATTATGGTTCATGTCACGAGAAAGGCAGTAAAGATAACACCCGCGCCTGCCGCGCCAAGCAAACACCCGATCAAGGCCGCCCGGCTGTTGTATAACACGCCGTCCTATATCTTGCGCGGGCCAATTTATCTGATCTTCGTCATCCTCTTCTTTAGCATCGTTTATGCCTTTTGGGCGAAAAAGGATGTTCTTGTCGTCGCGCCCTTCGCCCTGCAAAAGGATTCTTTCACCATCCAGGCCACCGGAGAGGGAACCGTCTCAGAGATAAACGTTAAGACAAACACCTTCGTCAGTTCCGGCGACCAGCTTGCGATTATCCAAGAGCAGAGCCGGCCGTTTGATAACGCTCAGCGAGACGCCTTCGAGAACCGCATGCTAGATCTGGAGAAAGAACGACGCAAAGTAGAGTCGGAATACGACAACAACATCCAGCAACTCAGATATGAGCTGCAAGATGTGACCAGCAATCGGGAGGCACGGATCGCCGCGCTTGAAGGGCAAATGAGCATTCTGAACCAGCAGCTCGCCACCAGCGATCACGCGGTGAGAGCCGCCGAAGCCGCCCTTGGCATCGCCAACCGGCAATACCAAACCACCAATCAATTATTTTTGAGCCGCGACGTGACTGTGTCTCAGCGGGATTCTGCTCTGGAGAAACTGACCGCCGTGCAAAAAATGGTGTTCGACGCCAAGGCGAAGGTCTCTGAAACGAAGTCCCAGTTGACCACCACTAATTTTGAGTTAAGCAAGTTTAGAGATCTTCTACAGCAGAAAAAACTAAAGGATGAGATCGCTCAGCGCGAAAGGCAGCGTGACCGGGACCTGACTAAGTTGCGGGAGGAAATCGATTCCATCGACAAGCGCCTCAACGAAGCTGGCAATCAGGAAGGCGCGACCTACGTGGGAACCAACGCCGTTTACACCAGTATCTTTGATGGGGTTATCACTAAAGTCCATGTCGAGAGGGGTCAGATCATCCCTGCGGGAGCCCCGCTTGTTACCCTGGTACGGGAAAGCGCATCTTTGGAGGGCCACGCCTTTGTAGAAAACAAAGACATTGGGCACTTGAAGCGCGGCCAGGAGGTGAAAATAAAGTATTTTGCTTATCCCTACCAAGAATACGGCATCGCTACGGGATTGATCTCGGACATCGCCACGACGCCAAGCAGACCGCCAGGGAAGGAATCTCAATATTTAGTCAAGATCGTGCTTCGGGACGAGAACATCAGCAAATTGGGCGGAAAGCCTAAACCGCTTGAAATTGGTCTCGAAGGAGTAGCCGAGATCAAGACCGGCGACAAGCGTTTTGTTGAGATCCTGTTTTCTCCGATCTCGAAGTTCTTCGCGCCGGAGGAAGAGTCCGTATGAGCGATATGTCGGCGCCTCTCCGAGGTTGCGCTTTATGTTTCAACGGTGATCCTTAATCGCTTTTTGAGAGTGCCGCTATGGATGTAAGGCAAGAGGTCATTCATTACACCTTACAAAACCACATCCTCTTCAGTCTCTTACCCGAGCAAGACAAGCGCACCTTAGAGCCGCTTTTCGAAGTACGCGCCTATCGGGCCAACGAGGTGATCGTGGACCAGGGCGCTCCGATGGACGGATTGTATGTCGTCTGCTCTGGCACAGTCCGCTTGAAACAAACCCTCAATGGCAAACGGGTGAGCTTAGGTCAACTGAAAAAGGAAGCCGCCTTTGGCGAGCAGGCGCTATTGGAGAACCTCAGCTGGCCCTATCAGGCAGTGGCCAGCGAACATGTCACGGCACTCAGACTCCCCGGAGACAGGGTCAGGGCCTTGCTGCGCAGTCATCCCGTCGCAGCGGAGTTGTTTAAAAAGCATGTTGGCTTGGTGGAGCTGTCCCATCGCTTGCGTGGTTTGCTCGGCACGGCCCAGTACTCGGCGGAGCAGTTCTCCGAGATTGTGACCAATATCGGCGTCAAGACTATTCTCAAGGGTCAGCCGATCTTCGAGCAGGGAGGCAACGATCCCAGGCTCTATTGTGTGGAAAAGGGAGCCGTTGATCTCGTTCGACAACCGCTGAGCGGCGAGCTGGTCTACCTCGATCGCCTCTACCAAGGAGATCTCTTCGGCGAAGGGGGCGCGCTACCGGGTGAAGGCAGGAACGGCGCCCAACCTCATTCTGCTTATGCGGTTACCGATGCCGCCGTGTTAGTGATCCGACAAGAAGCCGTGCTGCATATCCTCGAGATCAATCCCGCACTCTACGACGAGCTTCGCGCACGCATTCTGCAACTGAAGACAAACGAGGAAGAAGAGGTCGCCGTCAGGGAACGGGCTGAGGGGGTCGACCAGCGCATCAAACTGGCCGACGCAGTGAGCGAAGAGGAGTTCTTGGCGCTCGAAAAGCGGAAAGATATTCGCAGGTTGTCCTTGGTAAGACAGAACGTGGAGGCGGACTGTGGCGCCGCCTGCCTGACCATGATCTGCCGCCACTATGGCAAGGAATTCACCCTCGGGCAGATCCGCGAGCTCAGTAACCTCTCCAGCGCCCAGCTGACTCCTAATCTCATCATCACCGGGGCTGAAAATCTCGGCTTCTCGGCCCGCGCCTATGCTCTCAAGCACGCGGACTTAAAGAGGGTGAAACTACCCGGGATCATCGGCTGGGAGGGCTACCACTACGCAGTGCTCTATCGGATCACCGCCAAGGAGGTGCAGATCGCCGATCCGGCGACGGGATTCAAGACGATGACTAAAGAGCAGTTCTTCACCGGTTGGACCCAGGCTCAGGTGGCCGGAGTAGCGGTAGAGCCCGATCGAGGGGTGTTCATCGCCCTGGAGCCAACGCTGCGCTTCGAACAGCAAAAGGTTCCGCCAAAACACATCTACCATTTCCTCGGGTACATCCTCCCCTACAAGAGATTTTTCGCCGAGGCCATGGTCGCGGCGCTCACCATCAATCTATTGGGATTGGCAAGCCCGCTATTCGTGCAGACGATTGTCGACACCGTGGTGGTGCACAATGACGTGAGCCTACTTAACATGATGTTGGCCGGAATGGTCTTGGTCTCGGTGTTCGCAACCGTCAGCAGCATTGCACAAAGCCTGCTTCTGGCGCATACCACCGCGCGCATCGACATGCGCATCATGTCCGAGTTCTATCGGCACGTGTTGAGTTTGCCCATGGACTTCTTCTTGACCCGCAACAAGGGCGAGATCCTGGCTCGCTTTGGAGAGAACACCAAGATCCGGGCAATCATCTCGGGCTCCACCATCACGGTGGTCCTGAACACACTCATGATCGTCCTCTATTTCCTCATGATGTTCGGCTACAGCGTCTCGCTCACGCTGGTGTTTATGGTCTCCATCCCTATGTACCTAGCTATCATCTGGTACTTCACGCCTCGCATCAAGGCCATTTCCCAGGAGATCTTCGAGACCAACGCACAATCCCAAGCGAAGCTCATCGAAGCGCTCAACGGCATAGAAACGCTCAAGGCTACAGCCAACGAGTACATGGCCCGCGCCAACTGGGAAAACGCCTTCGTGGATAACGTCAACAGAAGCTTCCAGTCGGCCAAGCTCAACCTGATGTCCGGCAGCTTGAACAAGCTGGTGAGCCTGGCCTCGAGCGTTGTCATCTTATGGCTGGGCGCCCATCAGGTGATGACGGGCGCCATAAGCATCGGGGAGCTGATGGGTTTCAATATGCTTACCGGCATGGTGATCGGCCCGGTGCTTTCCATGGTGGGACTTTGGAACAGCCTACTGGAGGTGCGGATCTCGATAGACAGGGTGGGCGAGGTATTGACTGTCAAACCAGAGCAAGAGCCCATCACCACCCCCGAGCGCATGCCGGCCACGCTCTCCGACTGCCAAGGGCAGATCGAGTTCTCCAAGGTCGACTTTAGCTATGTGGCCAATGAGAAAGAAAACTATGTCATGCGGGATTTCGACCTCCTCATCGAACCCGGCCAACGGGTCGGCTTCGTAGGACCCAGCGGTTGCGGCAAAAGCACTATTGCCAAAATGATGCTGGGATTCAACATACCCAAGTCGGGGGAGTGCCGCATAGATGGCAAGGACATTCGCTCCATAGATCTCGTTTCTTTGCGAAGAAATATCGGTGTGGTGCTGCAGGATAGCTTCATCATCTCCGCAACAGTGGCTGAGAACATTGCGTTGGGTGACCCTGAACCTGATCTGGCCGCGGTCATGGAAGCATCGAAGCTCGCCGGCGCTCATGAATTCATCATCAATTATCCCCTCGTTTATCAAACCCCGATCGGTGAGAAAGGCATGGGCATTTCAGGGGGGCAGCGGCAGCGGATCTGTATCGCCCGGGCGCTCTACCGAAAGCCCAAGATCCTCATCTTCGATGAAGCCACGAGCGCTCTGGACAACGAGTCGGAGGCGCGCATCCAGGAAAACATGCGCGCCATATTGCGGGGAAGAACCTCCATAACGATCGCCCATAGACTCAGCACCATCGTGGACTCGGATATGATCTGCTTTATCTATGATGGCAAGGTGGCGGAGAAGGGTACCCATGAACAACTCACTGACCCTGCCTACGTCAAGGAAAACGGCTATACTGGCCTGTATTACCACTTGGCGGAGAAGCAATTTAATCTATCGCCACTGGCTCTTGACGCCGTAGAGTAACTCCCGCGCTGCGCCACGATGGACGAGAGACCGGATATCGATTACTTACCGCCGGAACCGCCTGAGTCCGGCGCAAATATAGGGACGCTGCTCAACGAAAACATCGCCCGCATAGAGCTCTTGAAGATGAAGGTCTTGGACTGGCCAGGATCAAGCGATTGGGAAAGGGGAAGCATCCTGCACGAGCTCGATATCCTGCGGGGGACTTTACTGCAGGTCTTTAATACCGTCCACCAATCCCACGTTGCCCACGAACATGCTCATGCAGCCGCAACGCTCCCCGGTAACGAGCCCTGGGAACTTAAGATAGAGGGCATTATTGGCCAGAACAAGCAGATCGCCAAGATCCTGAAGGTCATCTCGCGTGTCGCCGCGACAGATTTAACCGTCTTGCTGGAAGGGGAAACCGGATCGGGCAAGGAGTTGTTCGCCAGGATCATCCATCTCAACAGCAAGCGCAAGGCGTTCGTCGCGGTAAACTGCGGCGCATTTCCGGCGGATATCATCGAATCGGAGCTTTTTGGCCACGTCAAAGGAGCGTTCACGGGTGCCGTCGGCGAACGTAAGGGCAAATTTGAGGAAGCCGATGGGGGAACAATCTTCCTGGACGAAATCGGTGACTTAGAGCTGCAAGCCCAGGTAAAGCTGCTGCGGGTGCTGGAGGTGGGCGAGCTGCAACGCGTTGGTTCGGACAGCACGTATAGCGTTGACGTCAAAGTGATCGCGGCCACCAATAAGAACCTTGAGGAAATGGTGCAAGAGGGAGAATTCAGGGAGGATCTCTACTACAGGATCAACATGTGCCCACTATGGATCCCTCCGCTGCGGGAAAGAAGGGACGAGATCGAAATACTGTTCGAGCATTTCCTGCAACAGGCCTGCGCCGCCATTGACAAAAAGAACGTGATATTGGAACAGCGACTGCGTGCCTTTGTCTACAAACGTTATCATTTCCCGGGAAATATTCGCGAGCTCAAGAACATGGCAAAATACCTCGCGTATATCGCGACGGATGCGCCGGTAAGGCTAGAGGACCTGCCCGAGCGCTACCAAAAATATGACGCGGATCGAATCAAGCTGGATACCGAGGCGCTTCCAAATCATGTCAAGCGTCTCGATTACATCAAGGATGACGCAGAGAAACAATACCTAATCGGCGTCATGCAAAAGCACGACGGAAACATAAAGAGGATCTGCCAGGAAACGCAGTTGTCCCGTTCCCGGATCTACCAACTCCTCAATAAATTCAATCTCCAGCCCGCCGATTTCCGATAGTCACCAAGGCGTTCACACGGCCCGCAAGGTTTTGGCGTCCTAAAGAAAAGCACATGTTACATGCTTACATTGATGTCCTTAAAGGAGGGCGATCCGGCAGATTTCTGCGATGCTCCGGCTTAACCGTGCTCGTATAGCCACCGAAGCAAGGCGTCGTGGACCTGCCTTCCTCCGCCCAAGTGGCTGCCGGGGTGGTTTATCAAGCACACGGCAACCAGGGTTCGCCCCATGCGGGTCTTCAAGTAGCCGGCAACGGAGGCGACGCCGTCGATTTGTCCTGTTTTTAGGTGAGCACGGCCGGTGATCGGTTCCTTGCTGAGGCGACTGCGTAAGCTTCCATCGATTCCCGCGATGGGAAGCGAGGATAGAAACTCGGGCATGTAGGGGCTACCGTAAGCCCTAAGCAAAAGCCGGCCCAAGCTCTTGGCGCCGATGCGCGTTTTTCGCGATAAGCCGGCTCCCTCGTCTAAAACCAGATCGGTAAACTGCAGGCCTTCTGAATTGAGCCATTCTTCGATGGCGGCGATCCCTTTCTCCTTGCTGCCCGGTACCCCTAAGCGTTCTGCCCCCAGGGTCAGCAGCAGCTGCCCGGTCATCACATTATTGCTGTATTTGTTGATCCCTCGAATCAGCTCGGCAAGCGGGTGTGATTCGATAGCGTAGATCCGTCTCGCCTGTGCAGGCATGGACGCCACCCGTAAGCGGCCATCCAACGCGCCCCCCAGGTCTAACCACAGGCGCTTGAATACACCATAGGCAAACGCCGCCGTCGGCATGACTACGCGGTTGATCGTTACCTCGCCGCAGCTTGCCGGGTACTTTCCAGCAAAGAAAGTAGTGCTGCCATTTTTATCCGAGGAGATCACGATCTGCAGCCTAGAGAGCGGGTCGCGACAAGGGCCCGTGGCGAGGCGCAGGGTGCTTTGGAGGCGCAGATTGGTGGGCCAGGGTTGCGCTATAACGTAGACCGAGGCGCTCGGCGGATCGGGAACCAGCGTGAACTGCACGGCCTGAAAGTTAACGAGCAAGGCATCGGGATGGGCGTTGTACGCACGGTCTGGTTGCCCATCGAAGGCGCCCCGGTTTTCCGGTGCCGTTGCGAAGTACGCATTGTCGATGACCAGGTCACCGCCGATGTGCTTTAACCCTCGTGCCCGCAAGCCTTGGACCAGGATCCAGAGCCGTTCCGTAACCAAGAACGGATCGCCGTAGCCCTTGAGTATTAAATCGCCGGCCAGGTAACCACCGACTATGGGAGCGCTTACATAAGCCTCTGTGGCCCAGGTGTAAGCCGGCCCCAAGATCTCTAAGGCCGCGTACGTGGTCAATAACTTGATCACAGAGGCGGGGCTGCGGGGCTGCTCTGCTTGAAATTGGATCGAGGCCTTGTCGCGACTTACCTCTTGCACGAAGAGACTGATGGCACTGCTCGGGATCCCTGCACGGCGTAAGGTTTCGGTCAGCGGTTGAGGCAGCACCCAGTCGCCGGCGAGGGCGTGCCAGGCAAGGAACAAACCGGTGAGCAAGCAAAGCGCTTTCCTGCGAGGACTTGGAAAAAAAGGAGTCCTGGCCAATGGCAAGGCCCTCAGAGTTTTTGAAAAAACCTACTGCGCTCGGGATCTCGCGTTCCAGCAGTGCTCGGGATCCTCAGGTATTTCAATATACACCCTGGTTGCTCGTCTCATCCTTGAGACTCGCCCTTCTGGGGCTTGCGCGCCGTTTCGCTTCCGGCGAAACGGTCCTGCGCTCTGGCGGAACGCGACCTCCCTTCGCTCGCGACGATTTTTCCACAAACTTTCACCTTGATAGCAGAAGGAGGAAACGCGCTAGTGTAGTGTCCCTTAAATAACTTTGCAGACTTTCCAGTGATTGCTATGGTCTCGCTCATGCCGACCACCAGCGTGGCGATCAAGTTGCAGCCGGCTGAACGCACGCCGCTGGAGACAGGGGGATCCGCACACGGAACTCCGCAACAGGTGGCGCTGCGCTGCCGGATTATCTTGGGCGCCCTGGCGGGTCAG
>JBOIEG010000469.1:0-7018 GCA_050740915.1 Gammaproteobacteria bacterium
TCCCCATGTCTCCAGCGGCGTGCGTTCAGCCGGCTGCAACTTGATCGCCACGCGGGTATTCGGCATGAGCGAGACCATAGCAGTTACTGGAAAGTCTGTAAAGTTATTTAAGGGACACTACACTAGCGCTAGCTTTTGGTTAATCCAACGCCCACGATGCAGCGCATCCGCCACATCAGTGATCACTCCCGAAATGGGCGCACGAATGCTTAGTTTGCGTCGTTTCTTTTCCAATCCAGCCAGCCGCGAGGACTCAGCCGTCCACTGTTGTAATGCGACATGCATGTTGGCCAGGTCTTCCGGGTTAGAAGCTGAACGTTGAAAGCGTAGTTTGTGCACCTTAACCTTCTTTGCGGTACGGACCATCTCCTCTGCAAGCTGGGGGAAATCTAGAGTCAATAAGGTATCGCCAGCCTTCACCTGCTGGTTTCGTTTTACCAAGACGTCGACGATGCGGCCCGGCTCAGGTGCATACACGGTGGCGTATTGGGCACTCTGAAGAATGGCCGGAAAGGAGACGCGGCCGCTCCAGGGGATGAACGCCAAGGCCAACAATATGCACACCAAGGTGGCAGTGACGACGAAGCGCCGCGTCTTAAGGGCTGTGGATCGCATACTCCACCAAAAGATCAGCTCTCGCAGGATCGGCAAAACGATAAACCACATGATCTCCACCGCAAACAGCACCAACCCCAGCGCCTTGAAGAAAAAGTGATAGACCAATAGTGCAATACCGATAAACAGAAAAAATCGATATATCCAAGTCGCCCATGCATAGACGATAAGCTTAGTTTGCAATGAAGCCGGTGTTCGCTCCGGCGGCGGTGCCTGGATCGCAGACAACAGGCGACGGAGCTTCCATTTGGCGAGTGCGAAGGAACGTTCCTGCAGATTGTGCACGCCTAACAGATCCGACAGGAGGTAGTAGCCATCGAAGCGCATCAGCGGATTCAGGTTGACTGCCAGCGTCATTAGCCAACTCGTCGTCGCGATGACGAACACGGCGCTCCGCACCGAGCCTTCGGGTAGAAAGCTCCACAAAAAGGTGCAGATCGCCGCGATGGCCAGCTCAGTAATCATCCCTGCGGCGCCAATGAGCATCCGCTTTCTTCTAGAACACAGGCGCCATGCGTCGGTGGTGTCGGTGTATAACACCGGAAACAGAACCAGCAATGCGATGCCCATGGTGGCCACCCGACAGCCGAATCGCGTTGCGGTGTAGGTATGTCCAAGCTCATGAAAGATTTTGATGGCCGCGAGTGACACACCATACAGAGCGGCACCCTCAATGGTGAAGAAATGGAGGAAAGAGCCGAGAAAGGCCTCCCACTGTCGCGACACCAGGTAGAGTCCTACCGCTCCCAAAACCAAAACGATGAGGCATGCGCTACGGCTAAACAGGGGTTTGACGAGGGGCAAACTAGCACGCAGGAAACGGTGCGGCCTGAGGATCGGGATGCGTACAAAGAGATAATTATGGACCAGCCACTTGGCCCAGTGGGGCCGGCTCGCTTGGTATTGTTGAAGGTAGGCATCGAACTTTCCCGTCGCCGATCCCTTGGTCAGGCTGTTGGCATACAGAAATTTGATCAACGCCGCGACATCCCAGGGCGTGACCTGGCAAGTGGTAGTGTCGCAAACCGCCTGAACGAGCCGGTCTACTTGCCCGAGAGACCAGCGCGACAACAGCTGGAAGGCAGTCCAGCCGATTCGAAAGAACCGATTTCGAACGGGATCAAATATCGTCCAGGTAGAGGAGCCGTCTAAATCTGGCGGTCCTTCGAGGAGTTGCAGGTCTTCTCGTAAGACAGGCAGCCTTAGATCGTGCGCAGCCGCTGCCACCTTAGAAACCGATAAACTGTCGAATCGCGCCGAGCGGACGTCGGAATAGATAGAAAAACAGCGACACCGGTTCGCTGTAGATCTTTGCGGTGCCCTGTAGTCCAATCCTGACTGTGGAATCAGCTGCTTTCAGATCGGCATGCACGCGGTAAGTGAGTAAATCCCCAGGCAAGACCTCCGCCTTGTAGCTCGCGTGGGTCACCGTCGCTTGTAGCGCATGCAATGGATCCACATCCAAAAAGACCTTAACCTCCGCACCCTCGCTGAAGATGATCGAATCCTCGACCGCCAAATCGATACGCAGCTCGGTGCGTTCCGGATCGGCGATCTCCATCACCCGCTCGCCCACAACCACAGGACGGCCGATCCAATCCGCTTCATCGCTGTATAGGAGCAGGCCGGTGCCCAGGCACCGGACTTGCACCCGATTTAAGAGATCGCGGGTAAAATCCCGCTCGGCCATACTCAATTCCACACGGGCCTTTAGCAACGACACCTCTGCCTTGCTGTTCGCATCTTGAAAGGCGCCCTGGGCCGCCTTGCGAAACTCGGCAAGCGACACCGCCAACGCCTTCTTGGCCACTTCATAATCGTTTCTAAAGCTCGTGTCCTCGAAAGTAAAGAGCAGATCGCCCTTTGACACGGATCGGTTTGGTGGCACCATGATCTCTGCGATCACGCCATCCAATGGCGCACTGACAACGATGGGGTCCTTGGCAACGACCTCCACGGGCGCCAGGGTCGAAAGGCGCACGGGCAGAAACATGGCGGCGCTTGCCACGGCCACTAAGCTCCATCCGACGCGCCCCGAACGCCACTTGCTCGCGAGTCGCCGTTTTCGGGAAAACATTCCCCAAGCATGGGCATAGGCGTCGCAAAGCCGTTTCATGAGGGTTCGCTCGTCGTCCCTCCAGCCGGTCTCTCGCGCGAGCCACAGTCCACCAAGAAATGCGCCATCGGGCCGGCATAGCGGGCACCAGAGAACGTAGGGTAACGAGAATTCCCGCCACTCCTCTGCGAGTCCCTGGGGGCACTTCGAGCTATCGAGCCGCTGTAGAGCATCGGGCGGGTCTTTTTCGCGCATCGCATCCAGGGCCAGCTCCATCCATCGGATCAGCGGAACATTACGATCGATGACCGCGATGCTCGATGCGATCTCTAACCGGCACCGCGAGCGTGGATCACCGGCAGAGGAGAACAGAAACGCCTGGCGATAAGGCAGCAGCCGACGCGTTTCATTGACGATAAGGAACTGCAGTGCTTTATCGGTCTGTGCCCTGCGGGCTTCTGCCTCCAACTGCATGAGCACCGTGAGCCCATGCATTCCCTGCTCGACGGGAGCCGCCACAGGGCCGACTATTGGAGAGCGGAAAATCGTGCTGTTCCGCTCATTCCGGCGAGGACATCGTGAGCCGCCGTTTGGAATATGCCATCCACTCGCATGGTCTGGCTGACTGGATCGACCCGAGCGCCTAGCTCAGAGACCTTCGCCAGATAATCGCTATCGGTTTCATCGACGTGAAACGTAAACGGTGTTCCGACTTTCAACCACGTCAACCATTTGGAAGGGACAATGATTTCGATCTCCAGATCACGGTCGTCGAGAATCGTCATCAGCTCCTGCTCCGGTGCGACCGTCTCGTGCTCGTGTACTTTGCTTTCGACGAGGCGCCCCGGGTAAGGAGCCGTGATGACGCAGCGGCTGACATTGACCCCAGCCGCCCGAGCTTCGGCAGCGGCCTTATCGGCCTCGGCCTTGGAGATCTCGACCTCAAGCTTGCCGATCGCGTTGAGGCGCGAAAGCTCTCTGTTGTTTTCGTGGGTCTTGCTGCGCGCGTTTAGCTCGGCCTTAGCGGACGCGAGCTGCGCTTGGTAGCGCGAGCAATCCAATCGGATCAACACGTCGCCTTCCCGAAAACGCTGACCCGGCTTAAATGGCAGCGCCGTGATACGGGCGAGGACCTCGCTCGAGAGCCTCGCCTCACTCTTGGGCTTCACTAGCCCGCGGATATTTCCGAGTTGCGATATGACCCGCTCATCGTCTTCCTCTTGAACAACCCCCTCCTGCCCAAATGCGGCAGAGAAAACGATAAGGAGCGCAAACCACAGCCCAAATAAGCCGCGCCGGGATCCACGTTGCAAGGTATCACGCTTCATGTCAATGCTCCTCGGAATTCTCGGGTAGCGGGAGTCGTCACTCTCAGTTTATTGCCTTGAATCGTTCGCGCAGGCGCTGTCTCGGTTTCCTGGCATCCTCAAGGGGCCCCTCACCCGTCATCGATTTCCATAATGAAAACTAGGCGAGCCCCTGTCGTCATTAAGACCAAGCTCGTGCGCTACAGCGCCTCCCAATGGGCCTTGAGCGCCTCGGTTAGCTCACTCACACTCTGCTCGGCAGTCACCTGAGCCGGCAACGGATCCCGCCCCACCGCCGCATACACCCCCGCATAGCTGTTCTCCAGGTCTGAATAGGCGATGTCATAGCGCAGCTCCGCGACTAAGGTGCTCATCTCCTCTCGGATCAACGCCTGCTCGCTGATGCGGTTGACTTCCACTTCCGCGTGCACCTGGCGGATGATCGCCTGTTGGATCGCGTGGTACTCGGAGGCCGTCTGATATTCGTTCAGCGCATGCCCGTACTGGGCGAGGCTCACGTTTACCTGCGTCAACACCGCCATGGAGAGTGCGAGCCGCTGTGCATCCAGCACGCCGCCCTGAGCCTTTACCTCTTTCATCTTCTGCGGCATGCGGATCACGTTCAGTAGATTCCACGCCACTTGCGAGCCGAGGTTCACCCAGTTGTTGTGAAACAGAAAGCTGTTCGAGCTGTAGTTTTTGGTGACACTGAGCTCTACCCCAGGCAGCAACGCGAGGATCGCCGCTCGCACTTCTTGGGCATTTATCCGCTTCTCATAGCGAAGCTCGCGCAGCTCCGGCCGCCGCTCCAACGCTATCTGCTCCATCTCCGCGTGGCCCAGCTTGATCGCGCGCGCCAGTTCACCGCGCTCCGGCATCACCAGCTCATAACGCGCTTTCGGACGCAGGTTCATCAGCGCGGCGAGCTGGTGTTTCGCGAGCGCCAGGTCGCGTTGCAGTTATTGCAGCTCGCGCTTGATCGCCAGCAACTCGCGCCGGTACCTCAACTGGGTCATCGGGGCATCGAGCCGCTTCCGGACCACTTCTCGCAAGTCCGACAACGCTTGCGCTACCCGGCTCATCAGCTCATCGAGCTGTCCCCGGAGACGCTCCGCACTCACCGCCCGCCAGTACGCCGTGCGCACATCTTGGGTGATACGGTTCACCGCCTTGCGCTTTTGCTCTTCGGCTATCAGCACCCGGTCCGCCGCCTGCTTCGCACGATAATACGAAACGCCAAAGTCGAGCACGTTCCACACGAGCCCGAGCTCCACCTCACCCACGTCCCGGTCTGAGGAGGTCGAGGATTCCAATGACTGCCGGCTGGTGATCAAGGAACGGCTGGAGGCCCCGGAGAACTTGTCGCGTGCGTTGTACGAGAGATTGCTAACAAACTGCGGCAGCATGTCGTAGCGAGACACGTTGAGCTGCTCCAACTCCAGCACCTTCTTGGTCAGCTCCAAGCGAAAATCCAGGTTGTACTTTAAGGCCCGCGCCAGCGCCTCGTACAGGGAGATGGGGCCCGTGACCGGCTCGTGCTCCTTGGTGAGATTGATATAGTCGTTCGCCGCCTGCGCCTTTACCTCGTCTTCCCTCAACGCCTGCGGTGTCAGTGCACAGCCACTCACCAGCCCTGCCATTAATACCGCTGCCGTGAGCGGCTTGAGACCCAATGGCTTCTTTAGGTGCTTTTCTTGGCTACCTGCTCGGCCCAATGGCTCGATACCACACCACACACCTGCAGCGTTATCGAGCTTTGACTCCAGTTGCATCTTGCTCCCCTAGCTCTACTGCCTAACGCCACCCGAGGTGGTTGTTCGAATCGATTCGACGGAAGCAGTCTGATCGCCTAACAGAAAACAGAGCCCCTTTGCCTTCCGCGCGATTTCCCCCCGGCTGTAAATGTGAGCGCGGCATGACATCATCCAGAGAATAGTCGGACAAATAGAGCGTTGCCACTTTGTCCTTTGAATTCGTCATCGGGAAGGATATCAACGGGTGGCTGCGATAGGAGCAGTGCTCACGAGACAGCACGGCGGAGAGCTTGGCCGCCAAAAGGCAGTTCCGGGCCAACGGATTGGTGGGCCTTTCTGCCAAACAACGGTCGAGCCGATGTTTAGATTAACGGGTTTTTGACGGAGACGGATTTCTAGCCTCCCACGCAGGACCGCCGTAGTCATCACTAAGAGCCTAATCTAATAAGCTAAATATTTTTTCGCGTTTTGTACTACCCATTGGCACGTTTCTCGCCAAGGTCACGGAATCGGAACCCCTTTGCACGCTCGTAACACCCCCGATGACAGTCCGAATGGGTAGCGCAGCGCTTAGAGAACTTGGCATATGATTATTCGCTTGTTGGCTCGGCATTTCCGTTCGCCTCGCAAACCCTCGACGATGGACCCGCACCCCCGCATCGCCGAATGCCTGCACGCCCTGGAGTCGCGCTACCTGTTCGATGCCGCCGGGGTGGCCGTCGGTGCCGAAGCAGCCGCCGACGCCCTCGCCCAAGAGCAGGCCGATCAGGTCATCGATGCGCTCAACCACGGTCCAGAGAGCTCGGGGGGCAAGCCCGAACCCGGTTCAGCGGCCCAGACCAACTCGAACGACGAGTTGCTCCAAGCCCTGACTACCCACGAGCCTCCGGCCGGACGGCGCGAGATGGTCTTTATCGATACCTCGGTCGAGGACTACCAGAAGCTCATCGCCGGGATCGATCCGAGCGCCGAAGTAGTGCTGCTGGATGCCACCCGAGACGGCGTGGAGCAGATCGCCGACGTGCTGGCGGGGCGCAGCGGCATCGATGCGATCCACATCGTCTCGCACGGCAGCCAGGCGGAGCTGCAGCAGGGCACGGCGCGCCTCTGCGTGGATTCCATGAACGGCCAGTATGCAGGCGAGCTGGAAAAGATTGGCCAAGCGCTGAGAGTTTGTGAAAAAACCGTCGCGAGCGAAGGAAGGTCGCGTTCCGCCGGAGCGCAGGAACCGCAGTGTATATTGAAATACATGAGGATTCCGAGCACCGCCGGAACGCGAGATCCCG
>JBOIEG010000470.1:0-4803 GCA_050740915.1 Gammaproteobacteria bacterium
GTCGTGGACATCATCAAGAAGATCGAGCGGGCGCGGGTCAAGATGGAGCAGATCAAGCTCGGATCCACCCTGCCCCGAGGGAAAAAAGAAGGCGGCTTAACTGTAAAGTTATTTAAGGGACACTACATTAGGCGCGAGCGGCCACAGTGGCGAACGTTTGCGCAAGCCGGCTGCCAAAAGAGCGCAGCGACGGAGGCCGTCCGAGTGGAGCGCATTGTTATGGATTTGTATTTTCAAGCTCCCTCATTTCTACTTCGATGGTGTCAGCACTAAAGTCCTGTTCATGAGGCCAAACGACACCACCAAATGCGGGCCTTGCCAGTTTGAAGTAGCTAAGGTCTCTTAATTCTGCAAATATTCCTTTGTCTAAATAGCGTGACACATCAAATTCGCCTACCTTCCCATTGGAAAGCCTGACAAATAGTATGTAACTATCTGTTGGCTCAACTGAAACCACCTTTTTCATATGCACCTCACTTAAGCGGGTCTATTTTAAATAATTGTTGACCTTCTATTGCCAACTTCCAGTCTGCCATCAACTCATCTTGGTGGATTTCGATCCACGCCTGAACCAGCTTCATTTTCTTCTTTGGCAGATCGCCTTGAAGAACTTCACCGCCGTCGATGGCGATGACCGCTGCTTGTTCGCCGTAATGTGCATGTATGTGCGGACGATGGTGCTTCTTATCATCAAAGAAGAACATGTATATGATGACACCATAGAACATCGATATTGCTGGCATCTCTACCCCTCTTGCTCGATTGATTTTTATGCCGAACGATGGCGCTACGTTTCCGGGGCCGCCGGCCAACGCCTAATGCCGCGCAAAACCGTGCAGATAGCCCCGATCACCGTCAGCGCTGTGTGAGCGGGCCTTCCGGCTCCGAGGGTAGAGAAGCAAGCAGTTCCATCAGGGCGGCATGATCCACCGGCTTGACCAGGTGGTCGTTGAACCCGGCGCCTTTGGACTTTTGCCGGTCTTCGTCCTGGCCCCATCCGGTCAAGGCCACCAGCACCATGCCCTTACCCCACGGCTGTTCTCGTATCTTGCGGGCCGCCTCAAAGCCGTTCAGCTTCGGCAGGCCGATGTCGAGCAGCACCCATCTCGGGCCGGAAGGTCGCCGCCGCCTTCACCGCCTCAAGCCCGTCGTAGGCGGTGTGCGTCTCGTTGCCGCTCAACTTCAACAACATCGCGAGGGACTCTGCCGAGTCCCGATTGTCATCGACAACGAGAATGCGGTGCTTAGTGGTGAGTGGCGAGTGGTGAGTGGTGAGAGGAGGACCGTCGCCGGCCTCTTCTTTCTCACCACTCGCCACTCGCCACTCGTCACTCGGTAGCGGCAGACGCACCACGAACTCGCTTCCCTGACCGATACCGGCACTGTGGGCTTCCAGCGTGCCATCGTGCAGCTCCACCAACTCTCTTACCAATGTTAGGCCGATGCCCAGTCCGCTATGCGTCCGCTCCAGCGAGGTATCGACCTGCGTGAACATCTCGAAGATGCGGGGCAGCATGTCGGCGGCAATGCCGATGCCCGTGTCCCGCACTCGAATAACGGCAAAAGGAGTGGCGAGAGGAGTGGCGAGAGGAGTGGTGAGAGGAGTGGTGAGTGGCGAGAAGATCGCCGTTTCCCGGTAACATTGTTCCGCCAAGTTCATTGCCGTTTGCCACACCTTGAGCTCCCGATAGCGTTGCACGGTCATCGCGAAATTCTCCCGTCTTTTCCTCACTCACCACTCGCCACTCGCCACTCACCACTAGTTCGATGCGACCGCCGCGCTCGGTGAACTTGCAGGCGTTGTTGAGCAGGTTGCCGACCACTTGAGCCAGCCGGGTCGGGTCACCGTTCAGGTAGATCGGCTGCGGCGGCAACGTGACGGTCAGTTCATGCTCCCTGCTCTCGAGCAACGGGCGGGCGGCTTCGACGGCGTGGTTCACGACCGACGCCAGTTCGACCCGCCCCTTGCGAAGCTCGATCTTGTCCCGGCTGATGCGGCTCACGTCGAGCAGGTCATCCACCAGTCGGACCATTTGGCCGATCTGACGCTCCATCATCTCGAAGGTAGTGGTGAGTGGCGAGTGGCCAGTGGCGAGAGCCGCCGGCCTCTCCTTTCTCACCACTCGCCACTCGCCACTCTGCTCCAGGCGCAGGATTTGCGGAGCGTTGCGGATCGGTGCCAGCGGGTTACGGAGCTCGTGGGCCAGCATCGCCAAGAACTCGTCCTTGCGGCGGTCGGCCTCGGACAATTCGGCGGCTAACTTCCGCAACTCATTCGCCGTCTGCCTTTGCTCATGGATGTCGGTGTTGGAGCCGATCCACAGGACGACCTGGCCGGCACTGTCCCGCATCGGCAACGCACGGCTGACGTGCCAGCGGTAGTCGCCATCGGCACGCCGGAAGCGATGCTCGAACTGGAACGGCTCCCCGGTGTCGATTGAGCGCTGCCAAACGCGGACGTTCTCGTCCACGTCGTGGGGATGGATGAACTGCGTCCAGCCCCAATCCCTGATCTCCTCGAACGAGAGGCCGGTGAACTCGGTCCACTGCGGGTTGAAATAGTCCACGGCGCCGTTGGGCGTGGCGGTGAAGATTTTCTGCGGCATTGAGTCCATGACGAACCGCAGACGTTCTTCGACATGCCGCGATTCTTCTTCCGCCCGCTTGCGCTCGCTGGTGTCGATGAACGAAGTGACCGCGCCGATGACCTCTCCGCGTGCCTCCTTGAGCGGCGCGAAGTTCACCAGCACGGGTAGGCGCGAACCGTCGGGCCGCTCGATGAATACTTCCACGTTATGCGTGGGAACGCCGGTGCGCAGCACGTCCACCAACGGACTTTGTTCGTGCGGCAACAGCGCGCCATCCGGAAGCCACAGCCTCGTCGAGCCGCAGTGCTGCTCCACTCCGCAGACTGGCTCCCGGCCCCAAAGTTCCACGGCGCGGGCGTTGTACTGTTGAATCACCGCGCTGCGGTCGCAGACGAATACCGCCATGGGCGCTGAATCGAACAAGGCGCGATAGCGTTCTTCGCTCTGGCGCAGCGCCACTTCGCTGAGTTTGCGCTCGCTGATGTCGCGGATGTTGCACTGGATGACCCGGTAGTGGTCCTCCCGGTACACGTTGGCGACCATCTCGACCGAATGCTTGCGGCCGTGGCGGTCCTGCAACGGCAGGTCCTCGTAACGGATCGAGCCCTTCTCGTGCAGCTCCTGCATGGCTTCCTGGCTGGACTGCTTGTCGGGCAGCACGCCGATTTGCCAGAGTTCTTTGCCCAGGAAATATTCGGGCGGATAGTCGAGCAGATTCGTCAGGAACGGGTTGACGTGGGTGATTTTGCTGCTGCCGGCATCGAGGATGAGGATGCCGTCCTTGGCGAACTCGAAGAGGCGGCGGTAGCGCAGCTCCGACTCGCGCAGCGCCTCGGCCTGACGAGCCAACATGTCAGGGGACTCGACTGCCTGGTAGGCCGACGATACGAACGTGCCTAGGCTGACGAGTAGCCGCAGGTCCTCGCCATCGAACTTGCTGCGATCGTCGTGCGTGATCGTCCATTATTGTACCCACTGCTTTGCCTTCGATATAGAAAGGAACCAGCAGGCATTCCTTGATCGGAGGCATCACCGGCATTATAACGCCGCTCAGGGTGCGTGAACAACAGCGGGCAGTTGCGATCGAGACGTCGCCGCGGGACCGAAATCGCGCGGTGTGCCACCGCCGATGTGGGGCTTCCAGACGCCTGCGCCACCGCACCCACCAGCGCAAGTACTACGCGCCGACAGCGCCAGGAGTCATTCATCGATCTCATCGCCCAACTCCCTGGCCAGCCAGCCGCGACCTCCGAGAGCGGCTTGCCCTGCTTCTTGGCAATCGCGTTGAGGTAGCTCACGACCTCGGCGTCGAGATAAACAGCCAGATTGAGCTTGAGGTTGGGTTGGAAAAACTGCGCGCGTTTGCCGCCGGAGAAATCGTATTCGGATTTCATGTCTTCATCGGTCGTTGGATTCATCGTTATCTCCTTTTTAGTTGCTGAATCGTTTCTATCGCGGCAGTTCCTCATACTGGTGGCGTTCAGGCCTCGTCGCTTCACGCCCCGAGATGAGCCGCACTCTGGTGTGGATGCGACCGGTGTGCTGGAAGGTGTGCGCGACCACGAGCAATGCCCCTCGGCACATGGGGCGTCCTCTTCCGTGGCACGCTATATGCCCCGTCCCATAAAAGAAAATGTTTCATTCTCCTGGTCATCGAACAGAAAGGTAACGCGCTATGACGAACGATAAAGTGATAGCCATATTGAACGAGCTCATTGAGACTTCTATAGACGGTGCACAGGGCTTTCAGAGCTGTGCCCAGGAAGTCAAGGAGCCAGAGCTAAAATCTGTTTTCATCGCATCCTCGCAACGATGTCGCAACGGGGCATAGACCTTCAAGATCAAGTCCGTAGATTGGGGGGGTGATCCGGTAAAAATCGGCAGTGCCGCTGGTACGGCGCATCGGACCTGGGTCGATAGTAAGGCGGCTATTAGTGGGAAAGATCCCGGGGTCATACTGGCCGAAGTCGAAGCAGGGGAGAAGTTTGCCGAAAAGCGTTATCGAGAGGCGCTGGAAAAAGATCTTCCAAGCGAAATCCGAGCTATCATCGAGCTTCAATATACGGGGCTCCAAGAAAAACTGAACCTCACTAGTGTAGTGTCCCTTAAATAACTTTACAGACTTTCCAGTGATTGCTATGGTCTCGCTCATGCCGACCACCCGCGTGGCGATCAAGTTGCAGCCGGCTGAACGCACGCCGCTGGAGACATGGGG
>JBOIEG010000471.1:0-2864 GCA_050740915.1 Gammaproteobacteria bacterium
GGACATCATCAAGAAGATCGAGCGGGCGCGGGTCAAGATGGAGCAGATCAAGCCCGGATCCACCCTGCCTCGAGGGAAAAAGAAGGCGGCTTAACTGTAAAGTTATTTAAGGGACACTACACTAGCGAACTTGGGCAGGGAAGCCCGCATGCCGCAAGTGGCTGGAGAATTGCCACCAGCACGAAAAACTGCCCAGGCGCGAGCACCTGGAAAAGGACATTGACTTAGATAAGATGCGCAAAAAGGAATAGTTCCAGACGTTTCTCGACCGTGTGAGCCAGCTTTGAGCGACTGTTCCATATTCGAGCCGGATGCTCTCATCGGTATCTTTACGCTCGTCCAGATCATATGATCGATCCCACCTAGCGCAAGCGGCTTGCGTATTCCTGCGTAGCCCTGCCACTCACGCAACGGCAAAACTATGGCAAGAGCAAACCGTGGAACGGCGCCGAGTACGGGCGGCCGCTGCGCGCGGTCGGGCGCGTTTGCCCATTAAATCAACTAAAGTCCTAGTTAGGAACAACAAGGAAGGTTGATTTTCGGGGGGTGCCCTTCAAAGGTTTTCTATCGCTACCGGCTCGACGGGATCCGCCAACTCAAACCCAAACACGCTCGCATAGAAATAGAGCTCGGCATCGAGCACGCGCTTGATGGTCTCGGATTGGCGGAAGCCGTGCTGCTCGCCGGAGAAGGCCAGATAGGCGACTGGTAGCTGCTTCCGCCGCAACGCTTGCACCATTTTCTCGGCCTGGTCGGGCGGCACCACCCGGTCTTCCAAGCCTTGGAAGAAGATCACCGGGCAAGACAGGCGCTCGACGGCGTGGATCGGTGAGCGCTGGCGGTAGCGCTCTTTCTCTTGCGGATAGGGGCCGATGAGCCGGTCGAGGTAATGCGACTCGAATTTGTGCGTCTCCTTCGCGAGGGCCTCGAGATCGCTCACCCCATAATGGCTGGCCCCGGCCTTGAAGACATCCCGGAAAGCCAGCGCCGAGAGCGTCGTATAGCCGCCCGCGCTTCCCCCGCGGATGGCCAGGCGGTCCCTATCCACCCAGTCCCGTTCGGCCAGATAGCGGGCTCCGTTGACGCAATCATCGACATCGGTGATCCCCCACTGCCCATCCAGCCGTCGCCGGTAAGCCCGCCCAAAACCGGAGCTACCCCCATAGTTGACGTCGAGCACGGCGATGCCGCGGCTGGTCCAGTATTGGACCCCGAGATTCAGGCCGCTGTCCGCCGAGGACGTGGGCCCCCCGTGGCTCATGACGATGAGCGGGGGGCGTTCGCCTTCGGGCCCCGTATAGTCACGGTTCTTGGGCCGGTAGAAAAGGGCGTAGGCGGTGAGGCCCCTCTCGGTCGGGAATTCGATGGGCTCCGCTACCGACACATAAGCCGGGTCCAGCTCGAGGTCACTAACACGCCGCAGGACCTTGAACTTACGCGTGGTAAGATCGAGGGCCACGACGGCGGAGAATTCCGTAAGCGAGCCGCCGAGGAAAACGACCCGGCCGCCATCGGCGCGGACATAGGCGATCTCGGTGTAGGGCGTTGAGATCTCTTCGACCTCGCCCGTGCCCGCGCGCACCGCCACCAGGTGGCAGAGCCCAGCGCTACGGTATGCCACGATGATCCGCTCCGTTGAGGCGAAGGCATAGCTTGATTGCCCAAACATCCACGGGGGCTCGCCAAACTCCGCCTCTTTTTCGATGACCGGTTCAATCCGACCATTCCGCCAGCGATAGAGATTCCACCACCCCGAGCGATCGGATAGGAAATACAGGCTATCCCCTGACCATTCAGGCTGGAGGATGGATTCATCGCGACCACCGGCGATAAGCACAGGCTCCCGTGGCGCACCGCTCGTATCGAGGACTGCGATCCATAGCTCGGTGCCATCCCAGGGCATATTGGGATGGTTCCAGCAGAGCCAAGCGAGCCGGTGTTCGTTGGAGCTGAGCCTAGGCGCGGCATAGAAATCGGCCCCCGAGATGAGGATTTGGCCTGGGCCCGCGCCTGCCGCATCGAGGTCGATGGCCACCACTGTGTTGATGGGCTCGCGATTGGGGCCGGTGTGATCCTCGCGGACGCAGATGAACCGCCCACGCGCCCGGTCGATGACGGCATCCGCGTAGCGGTAGAACCCTGGACCGGTGATGGGTTTAAGCTCGGCCTCACTGCCCGGACAAACACCATAAATGCGTTGATCGGCGAAGTTGGAAAAGAAGATCCGGTTGCCATCGATCACATAGGAACCACCGCCGTACTCGTGCACCTGCGAGCGGGCATTGAAGGGCGCAACAATGACATCTTGAGTGGTACCGTCGGCCGAGCACCGCACGATCACGCAGCGGCCTTTTTCTTCGGGCCGGATCTCGAGCCAATAGACGTCATTGCCTGCGATCCGTGGCTCCAGGAGCTTGACCGTCTTCGCGACGATCAACTTGCTGGTGACGGGTGAGCGCCAGGTGCCGAAAGGGGCGATTTTGGGTGGACACGTGGGTTGGCCCGAGCACTCGTATTCCTCGGCGAGTAATTGCTATTTCTGTCCCGTTATTTTGCCACAGGCGAAGCTCGCGGGTGCGATGTCGGTTTACTTCGGGCGTACGCATTGGCTGTGAACCGACCAGGGCAAGTTACTCCGAACGGCCCTCCTCGTTCACGCGCTTGACACTCCTGCTTACCAGCATATTATGTGGGAATATTTCTCAAAAAATATGGATACCCACATGAAGACCAGGGGCAGATCACTAAAAAACTATTGACAACAGGCGGTTATCGTGATCGAGTATCGCTTTTTTAGGGAAGATACTCATGGCACAGCGAACCGACGCATCGATTGTTGCGCCCTTTTCGACTCTGGAAGATCC
>JBOIEG010000472.1:0-8607 GCA_050740915.1 Gammaproteobacteria bacterium
GGCGCTTATGGTGTGTCTGAGTTGGTGCTCAGTGGTTTTATTCGCGTGGTTACGCATCCGAAGGTGTTTGAACGTCCGACACCCCTGGATGTGGCGCTGGATGTCGTCAATCAGATTCGAACTCAACCGCAGGCGGTTCCCATCAGGCCGGGTCCCCGACACTGGGCTATTTTCGAGAAGCTGGTGCGCTTGAGCGAAGCCAAAGGCAACCTCGTTCCGGATGCCTACCACGCGGCGCTGGCGATGGAATCCGGCTGCGACTGGATCACGACCGACAAGGGATTTTTGAGATTCCCCGGATTGCGTGCTCGCCACCCGCTCCGAAAAACCCTGTAAGCCGATGCCGAGAAAACCAAGATTCTACCTTCCTTACATTCCGGCCCACGTCATGCAACGAGGCCATAATGGGGAACCGGTGTTTTTCGAGGATCACGATTATCTCGAGTACTTGAAGATCTTGAAACGCGTATCGGAAGCCTGTCACTGCGCGGTCCATGCCTACGTGCTGATGACCAACCACATCCACCTCCTCCTGACCCCGGGTGTCGGCAGATCGATTAGCCGGTTGTTCCAGGAATGCGGGCGTCAGTACGTCAGTTACATCAATCATACCTACCGTCGACGAGGAACACTGTGGGAAGGACGTCACAAGGGGATCATCGTCGAATCGGCGGTTTATTTGTTGACCTGTATGCGCTATATCGAGCTGAATCCGGTGCGGGCGGGTATCGTAGCGTGGCCCGAGCACTACCGTTGGTCGAGTTATGCCGCCAACGCCTTGGGCGAGGACAATTGCATCGTGAGTCCGCACGATGAGTATGTAGGCTTGGGACAGACGCTTGCGCGACGGCGGGACGCGTATTGCTCCTTGTTCGATGCCGAGCTGACTGCTGACGAGTTAGGGCGGATCAGAAACTGCACGCAGTCAGGTACACCGATGGGGAGTGAGCGCTTTAAAGAGAAAATTGAGAAGACGGTGAACAGAAAGGTGGGCGGCGAAAAACGTGGCAGGCCGGCAAAGACTCGAGCTCTCGGCCTAGCTTCATAACGATCTAAATGGACCATTCCTGCCGAAAGAGTTAAAGAGGCCAGACTCGGCCAGGCTCGATATATTGGGATACACTCGGCGCATCCTCGCCGCCCGCGTGTTCACCTCGATGGAATACCCCTGCACATCGTGCAGCGCGGCAATCTTGGGTACCGTTGCGGCTTTCTTGGGGGTGAGGAGCAGTGTACATGGTTGGTCATGAGCGCATCAGCGAAGGTTAAGGGGCCAGCAGGGGGTCAGACTGCGATTTCCGCTGATCTTGTGACGTGCATATGCGGCGCCGCACATACGCAGAAGCAAATAGAGGGGTTAGGGTCAGATCTGGGTTAGAGATCACTCGCAAACCTCACGGCACAGCACCCCGCAAGGACGGCCGCTATCGGCTTCTCAGCCCCCTCCCCTTCCAGATCGCGAACAGCGCTGGAAACACCACCAGCACCATGACCAGTGCTGATGTGATCCCACCCACCATGGGCGCAGCGATGCGTTTCATCACGTCCGCCCCGCTGCCCGTGCTCCACATGATAGGCAGCAGCCCGAGCAGCAGGGTCAGCCCGGTCATGAGCTTGGGCCGCAGGCGCCGCACCGCCCCTTCCACGATGGCCGCGGTGAGATCGGAGAAATCGCGCATCTCGCCTCGTGCTTTTCTCTGCCGGTAAGCGAGGTTCAGATAAAGCATCATCAACACCCCGAGCTCGGCATCCAGCCCCGCCAAAGCGATCATCCCCACCCATACCGCGACGCTTACATTGTAGTCGAGGGCATAGAGATACCACACCGCCCCGATCAGGGAAAACGGGATCGCCAGCAGAATAATGAGCGCCTCCATCAGCGTATTGCGGTTCATCAGCAACATGAACAGCACGATGAAGAGGGTAAGCGGCAGCAGCACTTTGAGCTTGGCTTTGGCGCGCTCGAAATGCTGGTACTGGCCCGCCCAGGCCAAGCTGTAACCGGCAGGGATAGCGGCTTTTTCACCCACCACTTCTCGCGCGAGCTCGACATAATCCGGGATCCCGATCCCCTTGACGTCGACGAAGACAAAGCTGACCAGCTGCCCATCCTCGTTGCGGATCATGTCCGGGCCGGTGCGAAACACGATCTCGGCTAACTGCGCGAGCGGAACCTGAGCCCCCTTGGGGGTGGGAACCAACACCCGCTCCAAGGCTTCGGGATCGTCCCGGAACTCCCGTGCATAGCGCACGGTAATGGCATAGCGCTCGCGCCCCTCCACGGTTTCGGAGACCGCAAGCCCGCTGAGCGCGGCGAGGATGACGTCTTCGACATCGCCTACCGTGAGCCCATAGCGGGCCAGCCGCTCGCGGTCGATGTCGAAATCCAGAAAATACCCGCCCGTCAGCCGCTCGGCAAAGGCGCTGCGGGTAAAGGGAGCCGTGCGCGGATCTGACTGCAAGGCCCGCTCGATGCGCACCGCCACCGCTTGCAGAGTTGCGAGATCGGGACCGAACACCTTGACCCCTAAGTTGCTGCGGATGCCGGTGGTCAACATCTCGGTGCGGGTCTGGATCGGCATCCACCACACGTTGGGCATCCCGGGATAGCGCAGGCGCTCATCCATCTCGCTGATCAGGCCCTCCCAGGTGAGGCCGGGGCGCCACTGTGCCTCCGGCTTCAGGCTGACCACGATCTCAAACATGGAGAGCGGTGCATTGTCGGTGGCGGTGCTCGAGCGCCCCGCCTTGCCGAACACCCGCTCCACTTCCGGAAAGCTCTTCAGCACCCGGTCCATGGACTGCAGCACTTTGCCCGCTTCGGTGACCGACATCGCCGGCAGAGCGGTTGGCATGTACAGGATAGTGCCCTCGTTTAAAGGGGGCATGAATTCATTGCCAAGCCGAAAGAACACCGGGAGGGTGGCGATGAGGGCCAGCACGGCGAGCGTGAGCACCCAGGCCCGCCGGCGGACCACGAATCGTACTATCGGCATATAGGCCGCCACCGCCCACCGGTTTAGAAAGCTTTGATCCCCGCGGATCCGCCCGCGCACCAGCAACACCGCTAGCGCGGGCGTGAAGGTGACAGCAAGCAGCGCCCCGAAGCCCATGGCGTAGGTCTTGGTGAAGGCCAGCGGCTTGAACAGCCGTCCTTCGGTCCCGGCTAAGGCGAACACCGGCAGGAAGGACACGGTGATGATGAGGAGCGAGAAGAAAATGCTGGGGCCCACCTCCTGCATCGCCCGGATGATGACCTCATGGCGGGGATCCGGCCGGCCCTGGACCTCCCAGTTTTCCAGGTGCTTGTGGATGTTCTCGATGATGACGATCGAGGCGTCCACCATGGCGCCTGTGGCCACCGCGATGCCACCCAAGGACATGATATTAGCAGTGAGCCCTTGGCCGGACATCGGGATGAAGGAAAGCAGGATCGCGATCGGCAAGGTTAGGATGGCGATCAGGGCAGAGCGGAAATGCAGCAGAAACACTGTGATCACCAGCGACACCACGATCATTTCTTCCATCAGCGTGTGCCGCAGGGTCGCGATCGCGCGCGCTATGAGGGAGGAGCGATCGTAGGTGACGACCAGCTCGACCCCCTTTGGTAAGGTTCCGCGCATCTCGGCAAGCCGCGCTTTAACCCGCTCGATCACATCGAGGGCGTTTTGTCCGTGGCGCATGACCACGATCCCGCCCACCGTCTGGCCCTCGCCGTCGAGCTCCGCCAGTCCGCGGGTCGGTGCCGGCCCAATAGTGACCCAGGCCACATCGCGCACCGTGATCGGCACCCCCGCCGGACCCACCCCTAAGGCGATGCGCTCGATGTCGGCGATCGAGCGCACATAACCACGGCCGCGGATCACCTGCTCATGCTCTGCGATCTCGATCACGTGGCCCCCTATGTCGCTGTTCGAGCGGCGGATGCTGTTCACGACCTGTTGCAGGGGAATGTTGAAACCGACCAATTTATTGGGGTCGATGTTCACCTGGTATTCCTTGACAAAGCCACCGACCGAGGCGACCTCGGCCACCCCCTCCACCGAGGCCAGCGCATAGCGCAGGGTGAACTCTTGCAGGCTGTGCAGGTCCGCGAGGCTGTGGCGACCGGATTTGTCCACCAAAGCGTATTGGAATACCCAGCCCAAAGCGGTGGCATCCGGCCCGAGCGTCGGCCGAGCTCCCTCGGGCAGTTGCGCTACTGCGGAATTCAAGTATTCCAGGACCCGAGAGCGGGCCCAATAGATATCGGTGCCGTCGGTGAAGATGACATAGACGAAGGAGAGGCCCATGTAGCTCTGCCCGCGCACGCTCTGCACCCCCGGCGCGGCGAGCAGTGAGGCCGTGAGCGGATAGGTGATCTGGTCTTCCACCAGATCCGGGCCGCGCCCCGGCCACTCGGTGTGGATGATCACTTGGGTGTCCGAGAGATCGGGAATCGCGTCCAGCGGAGTGCTCATAAGCGCGCGATACCCCCAGAAGGCGCTGGCGGCGACGAGGAGAAGCGTGAGCAAGGGATTGCCCGCGCAGTAGCGAATGACCCTTTCAATGGCTCCGCTGCGGGTCTCGAGAGGCGCTACCATTGATCTATCCCCGCCTTGAGCTTGCTTTCGGTGGCGATCAGAAAGTTCCCCGACGTCACCACCACCTCGCCCTCATGCAGGCCATCCAGCACCTCGATCTCCTCTTCGCTACGGATCCCGGTCGCGATCTTGCGCGGCTCGAGATAGCCTTGACCGACATCCACGAAGACCACGCGGCTGCGACCGGCATAGATGACCGCAGACTTGGGCACCACCAAGCGCTCGCCCAGATCCGCGGCGAGGTGCACCTGGGCGTAGGCTTGGGGGTGAAGCAACCCCTCTGGATTATCGAGCTCCACCCGTAGGCGCGCGGTACGGGTGTCGGCTTGGAGTGAGGGGTAGAGGTAGGCCACTCGGCCATCGAAACGGCGGCTCGGGAGGCTGGTCAACACCACCTCGGCGGCAGCGCCAACCTTCACCAGCCCTAGCTCGTATTCATAAACCTGCGCCTCCACCCAAACCTTGGAAAGATCGGCAATGCGCAGCAGTGTCGTCCCGGCTTTAACGGCGGTGCCGGCCACGACATGCTTTTCGACCACGCTCCCGCTGGTCGGTGCGTAGATGGCAACATACTCGAGCGGGCGGCCGCGTTGCTCCAGCTCCCGGATCTGGGCCGGGCCGATATCCCACAAGGCCAAGCGGCGCCGGGAGGCGGCCAGCAGGCTGTCGTCGTCGCGTTTTCGGCGCCGGTGGGTTTCGAGATACTCTTCTTGCGCTGCCACCAATTTCGGGCTGTAGACGGTGAATAGCGGGTGTCCTCTACTGACTTGCACCCCGACGTAGTCTGCGTAAAGCTCGCCGATCCAGGCATCGAATTTGAGCGTGATGTCGGTCAATCGGGTTTCATCGTAGAGTACCTGGCCGACGGCACGGACGGTTTGCTTGAGCTTCTTACGTTCCACCTTTCCCAAGGTCACCCCGATGAGCTGGCGGCGGCGGAGATCCACCTGGATGGTGCCGGGCGGTGCTGTGTTTCCCGGCAGTGCTTGCTCATCCGCCGTGGAAAGCGATCCGGAGCCAGGGGCCTTGGGGCTAGGCGTGGCGCTCGCGAGGCGTAGCCCTGGCCGGCTCGTGCTCATGTCGAAGCTTAATTGCGCCTGACCGAGTGCTTTCGAATCGATGGCGAGGCTAAGCGGCCAAGCCCCATCCATGGACAGCTCGAAATCCCCCTCAAAGCGTCCAGGCCCTGTCTCTGTGATATCGGACGTCGCCCGCATGGCTGGCATCGCCCCCATCGCGGGCATTTCGGCCAGTGCGTGCACTCGTGCACCGACTACGGGTTTATTCCCCTCATCGCGGAGCAGCACGGTGAGGTGATTTTTTCCGATCCGAGGGCGCGCGGGATCGACCGCGACCTGAACCTTGAAAGACCCGGCCGAGTGGAAAGCACCGTTATTACCGGGCCTGCGCTCGCTCGGCGTACCGAATAAAGCGTCTAAGGGGTTAAACAAAGCAAAACCGGCGGCGACAGCGCAGACACTGAGCACACCGATGATCATCCAAAGCTTGCGGCGCGCACTCACGGTTTCACCTCGTCAAGCGGGCCGCCCACGAAGCGCTCGAGCTCGGCCAGGCGTCGATGATAGTCGGTAAGCGACTGACGTTCGCCCAGATCCGTTTGCATCACGTTTTTCCCGGCGGTCACCAAGGTCAGGAAATCCCCCTGCCCTACCGCATAGTCTGCCTTTGCCGCTTCCAGGTTCTCGGCTGCGATAGGCAGCAAACGTTCGCGGTAGAGGGCGAGCACATGTAGGGTTTCTTGCACCCGGTCATAGGCGCGTTGGACCTCACCCGCGAGGGCGGATCGCTTTTCGGCCAGCTCCCACTCGGCCTGTTTCATCAGGGCGCGATATTCGTCTGCCGCAGCACGCTGTTTGGTGCGGTCCAAGGGGATGTTGACCCCAACACCCACGGTGAAGCGCTGCTCCTCCCGATCCCAGAAGCTGTCATATTCGGCCACCAGCTCGAAATCGGGATAGCTATCGCGGCTAGCCAACTGGGCGCGGGCTCGGGAGGACTGAATGCGAGTCGCCAGGATTTTTAGCTCGGGTTGTGCGTTCATGGCCCGCGTGCGCAACGCGGCCGCATCGGGCGGAGGGACGGGGGCGGGGAGCGGAGCGGGCGCTGGGATCGCCTGATCCGGTGTGCGGTTCAACAGCGTGTTGATGGCCGCCAATACCTCGCACTGCTGGCGCTCGATCAGGATCGCCCGATGCGTCAACATGTTGAATTCTAGATCGGCCTGCAAAGCGTCCTGCTTACTCGCAAGGCCCGTGCTGTACTTGGTCTCTGTGATGTGGCGAAACTCCTGCAGCAGATCCTGATTCACCCGATTGATGCGGATCGCCTCGTGCACCAGGTACCAGTCGGCAAAGGCCGACTTCGCCAACGCGACCAGCTTCAACCTCTGGGAGTCGATGCCCTCGTGAGCGACCTTGGCCTCGTGTTGGGCGGCCTCGCCGCGTAAACGGCGCTTGCCCGGCCAGGGCAGCGCCTGGGAGAGCTCGAAGGTCTGACTGAAATCGTGATCAGACACACCCACCGTCGCGGGTGCGAAGGCATAAGAGAACATCGGATCATTGAGCGCCGATGCCTGCACGATACGCGCCTCGGCCGCATCGCGGGCCGCCTGCATCGCCGGCAAGCTGGGGTTTTGAGACAAAACGGCCTGGACCAATTCGCGGGTCGAGATCTGCTTTGAACCCGCAAACGGGTTTTCCTCGGCGGCTAGCGATCGGGAGAAAACCCCGATGCAGAGCAGCACGGGGAGACAGACGCGTTGAGCTGGCGTGAGAATCTGATACATGAAACACCTCCGGGAGAGCGATTGCCGTGCCCTAAAAGCGCGGCGAGCACGTTGCGTTGTGAAACGATCCGGAGGTGTTGCTTAGATACGAAGCCGCTTCGTTATGAGATAGGTATTGTTCGCGTTGCGGTATGAGGGCGCAATAATAGGCTGTCCCGTGGTGATGCTTGCCCCTAACTCAACGGCCACATGGGGCAGCGGCAATGTCGGCAGTTGAAGTGGGTCGAGCATTCCGGCCTGAGCACCGGGCGCGACCGCCCCCGCAGCCGCAACATCGGAAAGTTTACCGATTAAAACCTGACAACAGTCCTCGCTGCCGCGAACGCCATCGTGGATCTTGCAGCCCCCACCCATTTGGCAACCGTCGGTCAGCGGATCGACACAGCAGCAAACGGTGCGTGGCTCGCTATCCATCAACTCGCAGGCAAACAGGGTTTGAAGCTGCGGCAGGAGCCCGTTTAGCAGAAAGAGCGCCGCGAGGACGCGCCGAGCACTGGTTCTGCGAACCAAAAACATGAGCTTAATTGGCGGAATCACGTTCGTATGCAATCATCGATGAGGTGGGCACACAAGGTCAAGCGCGTTCGCGTCATAGTATCCGAATTGGAGGCTCGGGTCGTAGGCTGCTTTTAAAGCGACCTCGGCCTGCCGGAGCTTTTTCGGAAAGACTTCAACCGGGCACCCAGCACAACCACCGGCACCGGCACCACCGGCCGCTGAGGCATTCGCATCCGTGGCCTTCGACTGGATCAGTGCAGCTAGCGTAGGGCGCGTCCCCGCGCCGTTCGTTGTGCGAGAGGTGAAGGATTGGCCGTATTCGAGTTTTCATCGCTATGCGAAACGGGGACTGTGGGAAGCATAATGCCGTTATTCGTGATACCTTCGGCGAGCAATGGGCGCGGACACGCTTGCTGGGTAGGGCATGCCGTCCGCGCCTTCAGCGACCGAGACATCTCCATGCGCCGCAATGTGGCGCGAGGACGCGCCCCACGTTTGCTTTCGCGAGGCGCTCTATGGCGCTTTCGTCCTTGGTTGTGGAAAGCAGCATGATAGGTCGGTAGGTCGGAACCGGCTTCATCGGGTTCCGACAAAACTAGTGTAGTGTCCCTTAAATAACTTTACAGACTTTCCAGTGATTGCTATGGTCTCGCTCATGCCGACCACCCGCGTGGCGATCAAGTTGCAGCCGGCTGAACGCACGCCGCTGGAGACATGGGG
>JBOIEG010000473.1:0-1000 GCA_050740915.1 Gammaproteobacteria bacterium
CTGTTGCGGAGTTCCGTGTGCGGATCCCCATGTCTCCAGCGGCGTACGTTCAGCCGGCTGCAACTTGATCGCCACGCTGGTGTTCGGCATGAGCGAGACCATAGCAATCACTGGAAAGTCTGTAAAGCTATTTAAGGGACACTACACTAGTTGTGTGTAGACCAAGGGAACGCCAAGATCGAATTCCAGGTCCTCTGCAACACCATATCGCATCGATAAATTTACACTCGCGGAACGAATTACATACACGGGTCCCAACGGATTCACCCGATTGGTCCCTGTATCCTGGGCGTAAAAGAGGCCCCAAGCTCTAATTGGTGCTCCCCAGGCTTGAATAAAAGCTTCTGAGCGCGTAAAAACTGGTCCAGTTCCCTCTTCGCCTCCTCCGCCTCCTTGCGGCGGTCCCCTTTCTCGACCGCAAATCCTTCCTGGTCAGCCGGGGCAACTCTCTCTTCAGGTGAGGGAGGCACACTGGAGACCGGTTTTTTCTCCCCTTTGGTTTCGGCAACGGCCGGTTTTGATGCCGGCGGTTCTGCCACGGCAGGTTTTGATGCCGGAGCAGCGGACAATGCTTCTAACAGCCGCTGCATTTGGCTTTTGAGGGCTCCCACCTCGCGTCGAAGTTTCTCATAGTCCTTCTTGGCGACATAACTATCCACTCGATCGTCTGCCCCGATGATTGGCCTTCGGCCATCGATAACCGGCATCCTACGTTCGCTCCCAGAAGCAGCGCCCGCGTCATCCTCTTTGCCCCGCTGGATCACGATCAAACCCACCACGACAAAGGCGATAACAACCTGAACGATAGCCAAAATCCTAGGCTTTTTTCCTCCCGGGTCTTGGCGTGGTGGCGAATGGCGAGAAACTCGTTCGCCTCTAGGAGCCTGTCGGACTTAAGGCGGAACTTTTGATGTGCAAACCGATCGGATCGGCAATGGATTCAATGAGCGAACGTGCATGAGCCACTTCCGTCAATGCGATCGTGACACACCCTACCTGC
>JBOIEG010000474.1:0-3234 GCA_050740915.1 Gammaproteobacteria bacterium
CTCGGGATCTCGCGTTCCGGCGGTGCTCGGAATCCTCATGTATTTCAATATACACTGCGGTTCCTGCGCTCCGGCGGAACGCGACCTTCCTTCGCTCGCGACGGTTTTTTCACAAACTCTCAGCGCCAAATTCCATAAAACCAAGACAGGGCGATTAGCTCAGCGGGAGAGCGCCGCCTTCACACGGCGGAGGTCGCTGGTTCGATACCAGCATCGCCCACCAAGTAAATCAATCAGTTGAAAATCCTCTTCGCCGGAATGAGGGTTTTCGGCTGATTATTTGTCACAGCGATGTCCCACTCGTTCGAAGACATTAAGTAGTGTGGCTTGTGAAAAAATCTGCTGCGCTCGGGATCTCGCGCTCCGGCGGTGCTCGGGATCCTCATGTATTTCACTATACACTCCGGTTGCTCGTCTCATCTTTGAGACTCGCCCCTGCGGGGCTTGCGGGCCGTTTCGCTCCCGGCGAAACGCTCCTGCGCTCCGGCGGAACGCGAGCTCCCGCCCCGCTCGCGACGATTTTTTCACAAGCTCTGAGAGGACACGTGAGAAGTTATCGAATCAAAAATTTAACTTATCATTTGCGTACCCATTAGGGGTTCATAATTACCGACAGGCTCGTATATCAAGGGGAAGCCGATGGAACTCTCACCACGCGAAAAAGATAAGCTGTTGATCGCCATGGCCGCCATGGTCGCCGAACGACGAAAACAACGCGGGATTAAGCTCAACTATCCGGAAGCCGTAGCCTATATTTCCAGCGCCATCCTGGAAGGCGCACGAGAAGGAAAGACCGTGGCCGAGCTGATGAGCTATGGCGCTACCCTGCTGAGCCGTGAGGAGGTCATGCCAGGTGTGCCGGAAATGATCCACGAAGTGCAGGTCGAAGCGACCTTTCCAGATGGCACCAAGTTGGTCACTGTACACAACCCGATCGTATGAAGGAGAACGTGTTGATCCCGGGAGAACTTTTCGTCGACCAAGGCCAGATAAGGCTCAACGAAGGCCGCGACATGCTGAGCTTGAAGGTGGCCAACACCGGAGACCGGCCGATCCAAGTCGGTTCTCATTATCACTTCTATGAGACCAATCCGGCGCTGCGCTTCGAGCGCGAGAAAGCCCGAGGCTACCGGCTCGATATCCCGGCCGGGGCGGCGGTGCGTTTCGAGCCCGGACAGGAGCGAACCGTCACTTTGGTCGCCTATGCGGGCGAGCGCAAGGTCTACGGGTTCAACGCCAAGGTGATGGGCCCGCTGGAGGGAGCAAAATGAGCCTTATCGACCGGCGCGCTTATGCGGAGATATATGGCCCCACCAAGGGGGATCGCGTTTGTCTCGGGGATACCGAGTTGATCATCGAGGTGGAGAAGGACCACACGACTTACGGGGAGGAGGTCAAGTTCGGCGGCGGAAAGGTCATTCGCGACGGCATGGGGCAGAGCCAGCGGACTTCCGCCGAGGCGGTCGATGTGGTGATCACCAACGCGTTGATCCTCGACCACTCCGGTATCGTTAAGGCGGATATTGGGATGAAGGATGGGCACATCGCCGGCATAGGCAAGGCGGGCAACCCCGATGTGCAGCCCAATGTGGGTATCATCATCGGTCCTGGCACCGAAGCGATCGCGGGCGAGGGAATGATAGCGACCGCAGGGGGCATAGACTCGCACGTTCATTTCATCTGTCCCCAGCAGGTCGAAGACGCGCTGATGTCTGGCGTCACGACCATGCTGGGCGGAGGCACGGGCCCGGCGACCGGCACCAACGCCACTACCTGCACCCCGGGCCCATGGAACATACATCGCATGCTGCAGGCCGCTGAAGGGCTGCCGATGAACCTCGGGTTTTTGGGGAAAGGCAACGCGAGCCAACCGGAAGCGCTGCGCGAGCAGATCGCGGCGGGGGCCATGGGCCTGAAGCTACACGAGGATTGGGGCACTACGCCGGCCGCCATCGACACTTGTCTGAGTGTGGCCGATGAGACCGATGTCCAGGTGGCGATCCACACCGACACGCTGAACGAGTCGGGGTTTGTGGAGCACACGATCGCCGCGTTCAAGGGCCGGGCCATTCATACCTATCACACCGAGGGGGCGGGAGGGGGCCATGCGCCCGACATCATCCGGGTCTGCGGAGAGGCGAACGTGCTTCCATCCAGCACCAACCCGACACGGCCTTTCACGATCAACACCGTGGACGAACACCTAGACATGCTGATGGTGTGTCACCACCTCGACCCCAAGATCGCCGAAGATGTGACCTTCGCCGAGTCGCGCATCCGCCGCGAGACTATCGCGGCCGAGGACATCCTGCATGATCTCGGCGCTTTCTCCATGATCTCCTCCGACTCGCAGGCGATGGGACGGGTCGGCGAAGTGATCACCCGCAGTTGGCAAACGGCGCATAAGATGAAGGTGCAGCGCGGGCCGCTGCCGCAGGACTCGGCGCGCAATGACAATCTGCGCGCCCGACGGTATGTGGCGAAATACACCATCAATCCCGCCATCACCCACGGGATCGCGCATGAAGTGGGTTCTATCGAGGTGGGTAAGCTGGCCGACATCGTGCTGTGGAAGCCGGCCTTCTTTGGCGCTAAGCCCGCTCTCGTCATCAAAGGCGGCATGATCATCGCCGCCGCCATGGGAGATCCCAACGCCTCCATCCAGACCCCCCAGCCGGTGCATTATCGACCGATGTTCGCGGCGTTTGGCGGTGCTCGCGCCGAGACCTGCGTGACTTTCGTGTCCGGTCAAGCGTTGGGTGAAGGGATTAAGGACAGGCTAGGTCTGCGCAAACGCCTAGTAGCCGTGTGCGGCACCCGAACCATAGGCAAGGCGGATCTGCGCCTGAACGATTACCTGCCGCAGATCGACGTCGATGCCCAGACCTACCAAGTGCGCGCCGATGGGCAACTGCTGACTTGCGATCCCGCTGAAGTCTTACCGTTAGCGCAGCGGTATTTCTTGTTTTGAGGGTGGCGCTCGTCAAGATCAACGAAGGGCTGGACAGGACCGTCGAGGTTGGCGCGCCCTCGCTTCGTTGTTGCAAGAAAAGGCCAAAGAGTCGTTAGCGGCTGAGAGGCTGTGAAAAAACCTCCTGGGACAGGGGGATGATGAGAAGGGAGCTGGTAAAATAGCGGGAACACAACTGAAGCAACGGTATCCCTCATGGCAGACGAAGCATCCAGGGCTTTATTTGAACAAGAACCAGATCTCGCAAGACAAGGGACGCTACC
>JBOIEG010000475.1:0-1942 GCA_050740915.1 Gammaproteobacteria bacterium
TACTTGAGCAGCGCGATCATCATCGCGGCGCTTGCGTCGTACTTCTGCGCGCCGACCCCCTCGGGAGCGGCTGCCGTGAACACCTCGCCGCACAGGTTGCAGCGAAACTTCTCGAGCTCATAGACCAGTTGCTACCAGGGGCGCCTGGCCCACGACCCGTACCAGCAACCCCGGCATCGCGGCTTCGTACAGCTTGCCCGTCTTGCACTCCTGGCAGCGATCGCCCGACTTCAAAGACGGGTGCGCGATCGCTTGAAGCTCGAAGGCTCGTGCCACTGCGGCTCGGTGCGATTCAAGCTCGAATCCGCGCACCCCTACCCCTTCATGCACTGCTACTGCTCGATCTGCCGCAAAACCGCTGGCGCCGGTGGTTACGCGATCAATTTGAGCGGCGACAACCGGACGCTCAAAGTTAAAGGCGAAAAAGATATCTCAGTCTATTGCGCGAGAATGGTGAACGAAGACACGGGTAAAACAGTGCGCAGTTCGGGGCGCCGGCACTTTTGCAAGCGCTGCGGCAGCGCGTTGTGGCTGTGGGATCCGAACTGGCCCGATCTCGTGCATCCGCACGCGTCCGCTATCGACACGGCGCTCCCGGTTCCGCCCGAGCACACGCACATGATGCTGGCCTCGAAGGCAAGCTGGGTCGAGGTGCAGGCGAAACGCAAGGACAAGAAATTCGACGAGTATCCCGACGAATCGCTCGCAGAGTGGCATCAGCGGCTGGCGCTGGAGGACAACGACGATTAAAAGTCTGTAACCGTTGTGGCAACCGCAAACCAACGGCCACCGCGCAAAAAAGTATCAATAACGCGCAGGAGGCGGCCAAGAACAAGAAAACGATTTTGCATCTTCCGAAGACGACGCGCACCGCATTGGCAAAGAAGGCGCGAGGCCGCGAAGCGCAAGGCTAAATGAACGAGGCGCGCGCGATCACCATGAGCGGCAACATTGCCACTGCGGTGCTTATCCGAACATCGTCGCGGCGATTCTCGACACGCAAGGGAGGACCAGCCCGGTCGCATCGAGCGGATTGCGCTTGGCGAGGCCATCATTCCGGGAGTGTCGCCGTCGCCACCGCTCCTCAGCGACGATCGTTGGCTTAGCGACATTCTCTGGCACTTCAACTTCAACCGGGCTCTCGAGGTCAACGAGCGCCTCGTAGAGGGCCGCGAGGAAATATATTTTGGCCATCAGTTCGCGACCAAAGCAGGTTCGCCGGAGGCTGTGCCCACGTATGCGCGGGAGTTCTATATCGACCAGTTAAAGCGTGACCGCGAAGCATTGCGCGCAAGCTTCGATTACTACCGCGCCGTCGACCAATCTATCCCGCAGAACCGCAAGCGCATGAAGACGAAGGTGACGATTCCCATTTTGGCGTTCTCGGGAGCGCTCGCCTGTGGTGACAGCGTTGAGAAGGAGCTCCGGTCGGTCGGGACTAACGTCCAGTCTGTCATTATTGAAGGAAGTGGCCATTATCCCGCTGAAGAGAAGCCGGAGGTCCTCCTAAATGCCCTTCAGTCCTTCTTCTCCCCCTATGCGGCCGGATCCGACGCCTGACAGATCGAGCTGTCATCTTAACTGGAACGAGGAGGACGGATAGCCGTGGGGCAGCAGGACCACGGGCGCGTTCTCGGGGCCGGCCTCTCGATAGAAGGAGGTTCCTGGATCACCTAAAGGTCACCACCCCGGAGGACGTGCGTCGCTTTGGAGTAGAGCACGTAGCTATAGGACGTGACATCATGCTGACTTGAACGAGAGTTCCTCGATCAAGGCGATTTCGGCATAGAGCTGCCGCGCGACGGCGTACATCATCCTCTAGGAGCCTGTCGGACTTAAGGCGGAACTTTTGATGTGCAAACCGATCGGATCGGCAATGGATTCAATGAGCGAACGTGCATGAGCCACTTCCGTCAATGCGATCGTGACACACCCTACCTGC
>JBOIEG010000476.1:0-5903 GCA_050740915.1 Gammaproteobacteria bacterium
GCAGGTAGGGTGTGTCACGATCGCATTGACGGAAGTGGCTCATGCACGCTCGCTCATTGAATCCATTGCCGATCCGATCGGTTTGCACATCAAAAGTTCCGCCTTAAGTCCGACAGGCTCCTAGTGCTTGTTCGATGCCTCGTTTGGAGGTTAATGCCGCCTCTTCCGGGGCTTTAATCGGTTCGAGCAAGCGCAAGGCAATGTTGCGCTGCGTGGGATATTGCAAAGCCAGTGCAGCCAGGCTCTCCCCGAGGGATGGCAACTTGAGAACCCAATAAACCAAGAGCAGCAGGTTGCCGGTGACCCCCACCGTCTGGACGTGCGTGAGCAAGAGCCATCCCGCTAACGATATACAAACCGTCGACTGTGCTCCCTTCACCAAAAGTGAGAGACAAACGAGGCCCTTCGCTGACCGTGCCCACTCGACCAATAAGCCCTCGTGCTCACGGCGCACGGATCGTTCCGCGGAATGCGTACGGATAGGCACAATGCCCAGCAACGCATCCAAATAAAACCCCTGCAAGGCCCCGACGTGGCTACGCACCCGGAGGTCTCGTTCACCCACCGCCGGCTGTGCCACGATCGGGAGTCCAACAGCCAGCGCCGCGATCCCCAATGCAGCCGGTAGACTTTGGGGGGCGATGCATCCAATACCAACCACGGTGAAAATCAATCCCCAACCCGACTGCACGAAATGAATGGCCAGTTCGGGCAAGTAGCGCGACAGGTAGATACTGTGGCCACGTTCCGCCATGTCCGAGACGGGGCGACTTTGGAGATAGCGATCGTTGAGCTTGGGCAGCTTTTGTAACAATAACAAACGCAAACGGGTCTCGAGGTGCCGCTCCAAACGCAAGGACTCGCTGATGATAGGAAGCTCAAGCGCCCACAACAGCGCCACGAACGATAGCAATGCGCTGAAAGCGACAACGCGCTGGCTCACCACATTGAGATCTCTCGCGAGCTCGAAAAATCCGCCAAATAGCAAGGCTTCGATCACCAAAGCCCCCACGGAAAGCCCGAGAGCACCCATCAGGGCGAGCGGAGTCAGTATCCCATCCGCACGCACCAAGGACCACAGTTCCCGCATTGGACGCACGGGCCGCTCGCTCAACGCGGCGGCGAGCTCGGGAGCCAGCGCGTCCTCGGTTTCCGATCCTTTCGCGGGAGACAAGTGTCCACCCACGCGCAGAAGTACCGCACCGCGGAGGATCAGCGGGTCAGCCTCACCTTCGACTTCCGTCGGCACGACCGGCCAGTAGGCAGCGGGGATCGTTACACAGGCGCCTGGCGCTTCCCGGGCGGTGCGTGCCAATAAGCCTTCCAATAAGCATATCGTGCTCGCTCCGCGCCGGAGCCCACCGGCGGCGCTGAGACTCTCTAACATCCGTGATGCGGCGTCGAGCGCGGCCATGGCGTGCCAGGACGCTTGCTCCTTGCCACGATTGACAAGCTTATCCGCCGCCGATGGAGACGCGCCGAGCAAACGCAGTCGACTTGCGAAGATGTCAACAGTATTCCTGGAGGTGGCCCACTCGTACCAGGCGGCCGCGGGCACGCGGACGCTGTGTAGAAAGATCTCCCGAAGGAAACTGTCACAGGTCGTCCAGCGCCGTCCCACCGCCGGATCCATGACTTGCAGCCAGCGACCGTGCCGCCGCCAGACAACCACGAAATGGGTATAGCCATTGGGTTGACGGACCACCACTATTGCCGGCAGCGCCTTGGCCTCAGGAAGCGATAGATAGTCCCTTGGCAGCATGACCTGCTCGGCGTCTAAGCCAAGTTGCCGCGCGACGGTCTCGAGGACGTCGATGGACGTACCATCGACAGAGGTTTGGCACGCTTCGCGCAGACGTCCATAGCTGGCGTGGAGACGGAAGCCTTCCAGTAGACATTTTAGCGCCGCGGGACCACAGTCCATCGCCGAGGTCTGCACGATCTCGGGGACCAACCAGCGGCGTTGCCGTTTGCCGACCGGGAACACACTCACGGATCGGATCTCGCAACTTGCCCGCTCTGCTGCGCGGCTCTGGTCAGATTCTGACCCGCCGCACGCAAGGCCAACAGGGCGGGTGTGGTTTGTTCAATCTCGACCTCAATCGAGCCCGGTAAGCCATGCTGCAGCAACACGCTGGAATCGTCCTGAGAGCTCGGAAGAAATTCGACTCTTACTCGACCGTCACGGATCTCGCGCGCCACGCGGTCGACCTTGACCGCGATACAGCCATACTGCGCCCAAGGAAAGCCGTCGAGGCGCAAGCGTGCCGATTGTCCAGGATGCACGCGCCCGAGGACCCGGGCGGGAGCGAATTCGGCGACCACTTTCAGTTTTCCCGAGGGGATAATGCTGCCCACGACGCCACCCGTGTCGATGAAGGCCCCGATATCGAAGGGTGCCACCTCACCGATCTCGCCGGAAACGGGCGCGCGAATGACGTGTTTCTCGATATCCTGCCTGAGGCGCGCGATGGTCGCCCTCGACAGCTCAAGCTGTCCATTGAGTGAGGCTGCTTCGCGCCGCAAGGCTTCCAAAGCAGCGCCCTTTTCGTGTCCTTTGCTAAACGCATCGGAAGTGAGCCGATTGATTTCGGACGATAAGGCGTCGGCGGCCGACTGCGACTTGTCCGCCTCGGCGCGCGCCCGCAGCGCTTCGACTTCCGGAATATGTCCGGAAGCACGTATTTGCGACAAGCGGCGTGAATTCTCCTTGGCGAACCGCGCCGCGGAGAGCGCCTCTTTGTGCCGCCACCGTGCTTGCTCGACCGCGCTGGACGCCGCCGCCCGGCCACGCTCGGCGGCTTGTTTCTGATCGGCGATTTGGCGCTTGAGCGCCTCGAGTTGAGGGGGTATCGCCTTAAGCCGTGCTCGTTGCTCTGCCAGCCGCAATCGCTCAGTGCGGGCATCGAGCTCCACCAACACCTCCCCTGTCGTTACTCGTTTTCCGAGGCGCAAAGAGGTCGACATTATCTTTCCGGCAATCGGTGTAGCCACTGGATGCGCCGCCCGTTCAACTTGCAAGCGTGCCGCCTGCGAGACTTCGTAGACGGTGACTTTGACGAGTACGAACCAGGCCAGCCACGCACCGAGCATTACCAATACCAGACCCCATATTAAGAGTGCGTAATGCGAGGTCTCACTCGCGAGAGAACGGGAGGTACGTGAGAACGGGCTGGCCACGAATGCAAATACGTTACTTTGAGGGATCGAATGTTCCAATGGATGCCTGTGCGCTGCTCGTGGTGAGCTTAATGACAAACTTAACGATCCCAAACCGGGTGCTAAATGAGGCGGCCATAGAAGAACACCAAAGGCAAATCGATGTGGATGCAAGCTGCTGGAAACAAAGGCGTCGCCACAATTCGCTCCCGAAATCAGGTTGGACCCTTTGCGGGTTTCGCGAAAAATGGCGACGTTCCCGTTCCCTCGGGACTAGGAGGGGAGCACAACCGTACCCCCTCCTAGTGCTTCACGCTAAGCTAAGATGCCGCCGCATCGCTCAACAGCGCCCGCGCGAACATTGGATTTTACTTTCATGGTAATCTCCTAGTACATTCGTGCCCATCGCACGTTGATTGGCCAACCCCATGCTGGCCGAATTCGTTGAACAGATGATTGCAGGCCGACTAGACAGCAGTGCGATCTGAGATCTCAATGGCAGCCTCCGTTACGACTATGCGGAGTCCAAGCATCTCCTCAAGCTCGTCCACGAGATAGGGCAGTCTTGCGACGTCGCCTAGCATCAGATGGTAGATATCAATCTCAGAAGCAGTGAATGGCCGCGTGGGCAGGGTGCGTCCGAGGAGGCGGTTGATGCGCTGTTGGATCTCGCAAGCTGCCTTTACGATTGCCTGTTCTTGGCGAAAGTAGTCCATCAAGGCGGCAACCAAGCTTTCGACCTTAGGGCTAGCGACCGTGCCACAGAAGCGCCGCCGCAACACCGTGCGAAGTTGATCCCCCGCATGCGCATGGTGTGCTGCCCAGGCGGGGACGATGCGCTCTGATAGTGTCGCCCCCGAGGACGCTGAGCCGAGTCCGCCGGCACACTGCGCATACATATCCGCGTACGCCCGCTCGCGGCTCACACGCCACTCTTCGGTCCGAAGGAGGGTTTCCGCCCGCAGGAATTTCACCCTGCTCTGAAGGCGCTCCCGAAACCCAATCAGTGTTCCTGAGCTATCCTTCGACCAGGCTTCGACAATGGTCCAAAGCTGCTCGTAGGCCCGGCACATCGCGGGCCAGAGCGAGAACACAACGGCATATGCCTGGAGGCCGTACAGGCCATAGTCGAAGGCCGGATTGAGATCTTCCAGTGCCGCGTGGACAGGCGCGTCGAGCACCACCGACTCGGCGCCCTCTACTAGTCGTCCGTCCACAAGGACGTTCAAGAATTCCTCGATCATCGCCTTGGATCCCGCACAGACACCATGGTTTGAGTGGAAACCGTTATTTCGTTCCGCATACGCGTAGATCTCGGCGCTCGTCATGGGCGCATCGGGCGGGAGGGTCGGCTCGCCGACCGGCAAAAAGAGCATTCGGTGCATGGTCATCCGCACCCCATCGGTGACGCGGAACATTGAGGAGAGTACGGGATGCAGATGTCCGTTCTCCACCCGTTGCTGCGTGCGCATGAGGAGGTAAGTCGGCACCGTCAGCACCAGCGAGGACAACCGCTCCAGATCCCCCACGGTCCATCCGTGTCGCGCGTTTGGAAACCGACGCAGGTACGCGTCCCGGATGCGTAGCAGCGCCACCATCATCTGCGCCCAATGCTTACTCATGCTCTTGAGCGCCGTGACGTTCATCGATCGATCATCCTGGTAGCGGCTGCCAGCGTGCGGGCAGGTGCGCCACTCGGTCGGCACATCCGGGCGAAGTGGCTTGGGGAACACGTTGGCCTCGCCGACCTGGCGCCCCCTCCGCATCCATCGCTACATGGGCGACCCGGAAGATCGGGATGGCCAACTCCAAATAGCCCAACTCCAGAAAGTGACCGGTCAGCTCGCGGGTGATCGCTTCACATTCAAACCAGGTGCGTGGCACCGTGCTGTGGGCAGGGGGGAGCGGCGAGGGGCAGGCCCGGTGGGCGGAAATGGGACCGGACTCGTTGGCGTCCGCGTGCCGCAGAATGCCCTCCTCAATGAGCTGTTCAAGAAGCTCCCGAACACGCGGCCAGTCGTACCCCTCTCCCCACGTTGTAGCGGTCCTAGCAACGAAGCGCGAATGCTTAGCCAGCCCTTCGCCAAATGCGAAAAGCTCAGGCTCGTCGAACGAGATTTCTTTCTCGCCGTAGTAGAGGTGTAGTTCGACCGCCCCTGACGCGTCGGTCGAATACTGGGTGACCTCGCACTTATGCTTAGGAAAGACGAGTTCGTCGTCGGCATCAAGCAAGGTCCACTGCCTGTACAGGGCCTGCAATGGACAGCCGGAATCTTCCTGCCCGCTCGCTTCGCTGCTCGATTCCATTCTTTCAAATACCAGTTCGTTCATCACTCTTCACCTCCAGCGTTTCACAGCGGTTTTCCCATACGTCCCACAGACGCGCTTGTTTACTCCCTCCTGGAAATCAGGACGGGTCCGTCGAACAGATTCCGATGGGCGTAAAGATGGCGTCCTTCGGATTTAAGTTAAGGAAGGTTCCCAAGGGGAGCTTGGACCCTCGCGCGCCAACAGCCTTGATCTTGCGTGTGCCGAAGGTGTCGAGCCCATCATCGGAGATCCTGAGCTCAGGATGATCGAAGGGGGCCTTTCGATACTTAACCCGCACGTCCGTGAGAGATACCAAAAAGGCGACGAGTTGCTTCTCCTGAGAAGCGGTCAGACCTAGGGGTTGGATGCTCGGTTCCATATCACGGAGATTGAAACTACAGAAATTACCGCCGCGGTTGAAGAACTGCACCACC